>DASZWL010000236.1:0-5967 GCA_035546695.1 Rhodanobacteraceae bacterium
GGAAGTCGATCCGCGTGCCGTCGACGAACGGCAGCCATTTCGCGTCGACGAGCACGCGCACGCCGTCGATCTCGAACACGATGTCCGTATCGCTCTTCGCCTCGGCGACATCGACCGTATAGCCGTAGCCCGAGCAGCCCGTGCGCTTGACGCCGAAGCGAACGCCGACGGCGCCGGACTTCGCGAGGTAATCCTGCATGCGGTTTCGTGCGGCTTCGGTCAGCTGGATGGCCATGTTCTTCCGGGAAGCGCGGCCGCGATGGCCGCTTCGGTCATTTCGCGATCACGGAGAACCTTCATGGTAGCGCAAGGCGCTCGGCCGGGCAGGTGATTCCGCTATGATCGTGGGCTCAACGTGGGTTTCCCGGAGCGGAGCTTCAAGGCATGGCGGCGACGGAAAAGAACGTGGTCAGCGTCAGGCAGGCGTTGTCGGGCAGCGTCGCGGCCGGCAGCACCGTCACCGTGCAGGGATGGGTGCGCACGCGGCGCGATTCGAAGGCGGGGCTCTCGTTCGTCAACGTCAGCGACGGCTCGTGCTTCGATCCGATCCAGGTCGTCGCGACGGGCGATCTTCCGAACTACGCCGACGAAGTCGCGAAGCTGACCGCCGGCTGCGCCGTCATCGCGACCGGCGAGCTCGTGCCTTCGCAAGGCAAGGGCCAGAAATTCGAGATCCAGGCGAAGCGCATCGAGGTCGTCGGCTGGGTCGACGATCCGGAAACGTATCCGATCCAGCCGAAGCAGCATTCGCTCGAGTTCCTGCGCGAGGTCGCGCATCTTCGTCCGCGAACGAATCTCTTCGGCGCGGTCGCGCGTGTGCGGCACACGATCGCGAGTGCGATCCACCGCTATTTCGACCAGAACGGCTTCTTCTGGGTCAACACGCCGATCATCACGACGTCCGACGCCGAAGGCGCGGGCCAGATGTTTCGCGTGTCGACGCTCGATCTCATGAACCTGCCGCGCGTCGACAAGACCGGCGCGATCGACTTTCACCAGGATTTCTTCGGCCGCGAAGCGTTCCTCACGGTATCGGGCCAGCTCAACGTCGAGGGCTATTGCCTCGCGCTCAGCAAGGTCTACACGTTCGGCCCGACCTTCCGCGCCGAGAACTCGAACACGCCGCGCCATCTCGCGGAGTTCTGGATGATCGAGCCCGAGGTCGCGTTCGCCGATCTCGCAGATCTCGCCGAGCTCTCCGAGAAATTCCTCAAGTTCATCTTCAAGACCGTGCTCGACGAGCGCGCCGACGACATGGCGTTCTTCGCCGAGCGTGTCGAGAAGACCGCGGTCTCGCGCCTCGAAGCGTTCGTCAACGCGCCGTTCGAGCGCATCGACTACACCGACGCGGTCGAAATCCTGAAAAAGTCGGGCAAGAAATTCGAGTACGCCGTCGAATGGGGCGCCGATCTCCAGACCGAGCACGAGCGCTATCTGACCGAACAGCACGTCGGCCGACCCGTCGTCGTCACGAACTATCCCGAGAAGATCAAGGCGTTCTACATGCGCCTCAACGACGACGGCAAAACCGTCGCCGCGATGGACGTGCTCGCGCCCGGCATCGGAGAGATCATCGGCGGTGCGCAGCGCGAGGAGCGCCTCGACGTGCTCGACAAGCGGATGGCGCAGTTCGGGCTCGATCCGAAGCATTACGAGTGGTATCGCGATTTCCGCCGCTACGGCACGGTGCCGCACGCGGGTTTCGGGCTCGGCTTCGAGCGGCTCGTCGTCTACGTCTGCGGACTTCAGAACATCCGCGATGCGCATCCGTATCCGCGCGCGGCCGGGCTTGCCGAGTTCTGACTTTGATCAGCGCGCTTCGGCCCCACGTTCGTCATCCCGGCAAAGGTCGGGATTCAGTTTTGACGCGCGACGAAGGCCTGGATTCCGGCCTTCGCCGGAATGACGAATAGATAAGGTCGCCGCACTCCGATGCTCGCCGCCCGCGAATTCCTCCTGATCATGGGCCTCGGCCTCGTCGTCGCCGGCCTCACCGCCTACGTCATCATCTGGATGCTCGTCGCGGTTCACCTCCGCGAGCATCATCCCGACATGCGCAAGGCGATCGGCAACGTGCTCGTCGCGCCGCGCGCGCTTCTCTGGTATCTCGGCGCCCGCTGGCGCGCCGCGAAGGATTCGAGCCTCAACGCGCTCGCGTTTCCCGGCACCTTCGGCGTCTGGTGCATCGTCGGCGGCTTCGTGCTTCTCGGCGTTTCGGAGTTGCTCGCGATCGTCGGAGGCACGCGATGATCGGCAACGCACAGTGGTGGATCGCATCGATCGGCGACACGCTGATCTGGGCGCGGCTCACGGTCACGGATTCGGGCGTCGCGGAAGTGTTCGACAGCGACGGCCGCACGCTGCGCTACGACGGCGAGACGGAAGCACGCATGGCGCTGCTCGACGCGGAGTTCCGCGCGTTCGACGGCCTCGACGAGGACGACGCCGCGATGCTCGGCTTCGATCTCGACGAGATCGAGCCGACGCGGGGCGACAGCTACGAGGAGTTGCTGCCGAGGATGGTCCAGAAGTTGCCGCCGCGGCATTGAAAAATCCGCGCTTTTCAACGGCAATCCGATATCCCTTGACGTCATTCCCGCGAAAGCGGGAATCCAAATTGCTTTTGGGCGACAATCGGAAATGGATTCCCGCGTTCGCGGGAATGACGGCCAAGAATGACGGCCAAACGCAGTGATCGCATGAACCTCGACCTCATCGGCAAACACGCGCTTGTCTGCGGCGGCTCGCAAGGCATCGGTCACGCCGCGGCGATCGAGCTCGCGAAGCTCGGCGCCGACGTGACGCTGCTCGCGCGCTCGCGCGAATCGCTCGAGCGCGCGCTCGATACGCTGCCGCGCACGCACGAGACGCAGAAGCACGCGACGATCGCGGCCGACATGAGCGATCACGCCGGATTGCGCGCGAAAGTCGAGGCGACGGCGAACGCGCATGCCGTGCAGATCCTCCTCAACAACACCGGCGGGCCGCCCGGCGGACCGGCGCACACGGCCGCGCCCGACGCGTTCCTTACTGCGTTCAACCAGCACGTGATCGCCGCGCAGATCGTGCTGCAGGCCGTATTGCCCGGCATGCGCGCCGCCGGCTACGGCCGCGTCGTCAACGTGATCTCGACCTCGGTCAAGGAGCCGATCAAGAACCTCGGCGTCTCAAACACGATCCGCGGCGCGATGGCGAGCTGGGCGAAGACGCTCGCGACCGAGCTCGGTCCGTTCGGCATCACGGTCAACAACGTGCTCCCGGGCTACACGCGAACCTCACGGCTCGAACAGATCCTCGCCGACCGCTCGAAGGCGACGGGCAAGACCGAGGACGAAGTCGCGCAAACGATGCTCACGACCGTGCCCGCGGGACGCTTCGCCGAGCCCGGCGACATCGCGGCCGTCATCGCATTCCTCGCGACGCCGGCGGCCGGCTATGTCAACGGCATTAATGTTCCGGTCGATGGCGGGCGCACGCTGTCTTTGTAGTGCAAATCCCGACAGGCGCCGACGAAGCCGCTAAGCTTCGCGCATGACCGACACCCTTCGCCTCGCGAATCTCGTCGACGGACAGATGCAGCCGCCGCTCGGCGGTCGCTACCTCGACGTGTTCGAGCCCGCGACTGGCGCCGTCTTCGCGCAATGCCCGGATTCGGACGCAAACGACGTCGATGCGGCCGTCGCCGCCGCGAAACGCGCCGCGCCGGCGTGGGGCGCAACGTCTGCCGAGGAACGCGCGCGGCTCCTGAATCGCCTGGCCGATCTCGTCGAGCGCAATCTCGCCGCGCTCGCCGCGCTCGAATCGCGCGATGCCGGCAAGACCGTGAAACTCGCGACTTCGCTCGACATCCCGCGCGCGGTCTCGAACCTGCGGTTCTTCGCCGCGGCGATCACGCAGTGGCCGGGCGAAGCCCATCCGATGGAAGACCGCGCGCTGAACTACACGCTGCGACAGCCGCTCGGCGTCGTCGCTTGCATTTCGCCATGGAACCTGCCGCTCTATCTCTTCACGTGGAAGATCGCGCCGGCGCTCGCGGCCGGAAATGCCGTCGTCGCGAAGCCTTCGGAAATCACCCCTTGCACAGCCGCGAAGCTCGGCGAGCTTTCGATCGAGGCCGGATTTCCGCCGGGCGTCTTCAACATCCTGCACGGCACGGGCCCCGGCGTCGGCCAGCCGCTCGTCGAGCACGACGGCATCAAGGCGATCTCGTTCACGGGATCGACGCGCACCGGCGCCGCGATCGCCGCCGCGGCCGCGCCGAAATTCAGGAAACTTTCGCTCGAGCTCGGCGGCAAGAATCCCGCGATCGTGCTCGATGACTTCGACTTCGCCGAGGCGAGCCTCGATACGATCGTGCGCTCCGGTTTCGCGAACCAGGGCGAGATCTGCCTCTGCGGATCGCGCCTTCTCGTGCAGCGGACGATCTACGAGCGCTTCAGGGAACATTATCTCGCGAAAGTGCGCCGGCTTCGTGTGGGAGATCCCGGCGACGCCGCGACCGATCTCGGCGCGCTCGTCTCGAAGGCGCATTTCGACAAGGTCGTCGGCTGCATCGAGCGCGCGAAGGCCGAAGGCGGTCGCGTGCTGCTCGGCGGCAATGTCGCGAAGCCCGGCGGACGCTGCGCGAACGGCTGGTTCGTCGAGCCGACCGTCATCGAAGGGCTCGCGCCGGATTGCGCGACGAATCAGGAAGAGATCTTCGGCCCGGTCGTCACGCTGATCCCGTTCGAGGACGACGCCGAGGCGATCGCGATCGCGAACGGCACCGGCTACGGCCTCGCAGCCTCGCTCTGGACGCACGATCTCGACCGCGCGCACCGCGCCGCGGCCGCGCTCGAGTTCGGCATCGTCTGGATCAACTGCTGGCTGCTGCGCGACCTGCGCACGCCGTTCGGCGGCGTCAAGAATTCCGGCGTCGGCCGCGAAGGCGGCTTCGAGGCGCTACGGTTCTTCACCGAGCCGAAGAATGTCTGCATCCAACTGGGAGGAAGCCGATGACGAAAGCCGGGGCGCTCAACTTTTTTGGCGTCATGCGCGCCTTCGGGCTCGCGTTCGCGGCGACGGGGCTGCTGCTCGTCGTCGCCTCCATCGTCACGAGCCTTGCAATGCACCTGCCGCTGCCGATGCCGGCAACGATGATGCCGGGCGTGTTCGGCATGTCGATGCTCTTCAGCGGCATCGTGCTCGCGCTCATCGCCTCGCTGACGCGATTCCTCGTCGCACGCATGACGTTCGCGGGCTGAACGCTATGACCGTCCTCAAGAATCTCCTCGACCGCAACCGCGCCTGGTCCGAAGCGCTGCGCGAGCGCGACCCCGATTTCTTCCGGCGCCACTCCGAGCAGCAGGCGCCGAAGTATCTCTGGATTGGCTGCTCCGACTCGCGCGTCCCGGCGAACCAGATCATCGACATGGCGCCCGGCGAGGTGTTCGTGCACCGCAACGTCGCGAACGTCGTCGTGCACACCGATCTCAACTGCATCAGCGCGATCCAGTTCGCCGTCGACGTATTGAAGGTCGAGCACATCCTCGTCGTCGGCCATTACGGCTGCGGCGGCGTGCAGGCGACGCTCGAGGACCGAAGGCTCGGTCTCGTCGACAACTGGTTGCGCCATGTCGGCGACGTGATGCTGAAGCGCGCCGAAGCGTTGCGGCGGATCGCCGATCCGGCCGCGCGGCATGCGAGACTCTGCGAGCTCAACGTGATCGAGCAGGCCGTCAACGTCTGCCAGACCACCGTCGTGCAGGATGCGTGGGATCGCGGCCAGCCGCTCAGCGTGCATGGCTGGATCTACGGCCTTGCCGACGGTCTCGTGCACGATCTTGGCCTCGACATCGCCGATCCCGCCAAGACGGCCGATTCCGCCGCGGCCGCGATTGCCGCGCTCGACACCTGACCCCGCCGCGCCCGCGGACGGCCACAGGAGGAATGATGCGATTGACCGGAATTCTGGCCGCCCTGCTGCTC
>DASZWL010000237.1:0-1675 GCA_035546695.1 Rhodanobacteraceae bacterium
TATCAGCGACGACTGGCGGCGAAACGTCTCGCGCAGCGAACGCATCGCGCAAGGTTATCTCGCAGGCCCACCCGCGTCGCGCTGTTCGGTGCGCGTGCGCATCGCGGACGACATCGCGCATCTCAACATCAAGTCCGCGACTTCCGGCGTCGAGCGCGACGAGTACGAATACGGGGTTCCGCTCGCCGATGCCGAGCGGATGCTCGATACGCTCGCCGGCGCGCTCGTCGAAAAGATCCGCCATCACGTCGCGATCGACGGGCACTTCTTCGAGATCGACGAGTTCCTCGGCGAGAACGCCGGCCTCATCGTCGCCGAGATCGAGCTCGACCGTCCCGATGCGGATTTTCCGCGACCGAGCTGGCTCGGGCGCGAAGTCAGCCACCTCGCGCGCTATTACAACCACGATCTCGCGAAGCATCCATACGCGCATTGGAGCGAGGCGGAGCGTTCGGCCGCCGACGCGCGGTGAGCGGCCGCGATAGACTAGCGCCCCCTCGATTCGAATCTCGCGCATGCTCATCATCGGCCTGCCCGGAAAGATACTGACCGACGAAGACCGGAACTGGCTCGCGACGCCACAGGTCAGCGGCGTGATCCTGTTCACGCGCAACTTCGAGAGCCGCGAGCAGGTCACCGCGCTGATCGACGACATCCGCGCCGAGCGGCCCGATCCGTTTCTCGTCTGCGTCGATCAGGAAGGCGGCCCCGTGCAGCGTTTCCGGCCGGGCTTCACGCGGTTGCCGGCGCTCGCGCGCATCGGCGAGCTGCATGCGCGCGATCCGGCGGCCGCCGTCGCGCTGGCCGAAGAGCATGCGTGGCTGATGGCGAGCGAGATGCGCGCGATCGGCATCGATCTCAGCTTCGCGCCGGTCGCCGATCTCGGCCGCGGCAATCGCGCGGTCGGCGAGCGCGCGTTCGCACCCGATCCCGAAGCGGTTTCCGAATTGACGCAGGCGTACCTGCGCGGCATGCGGCTTGCCGGCATGGCCGCGACGCTGAAGCATTTTCCGGGACACGGCAGCGTCGCCGAGGATACGCACTTCGACGCCGCGATCGATCCGCGGCCGCTCGATGTCCTGCGCGAGACCGATCTCGTGCCGTTCGTCGACGGCATCGCGGCCGGCGCCGAGGCGGTCATGCTCGCGCACGTCACGTATCCCGCGATCGACGCGCGGCAGGCCGGCTGCTCGCGGATCTGGATCGAGGACATCCTGCGCGGCGAGCTCGGCTTCCGCGGCGTCGTGCTCGGCGACGACATCGGCATGGCCGCGATGGAATCGCAGGGCGGCATCGGCGCGCGCATCGAGGCGCACCTTCTCGCGGGCTGCGATCTCGTGCTCGCATGCGGCGCGGCGATCGTGCCCGAAGCGCTCGCAGCGAGCCGTCACGCCGAACCTTGTGCGCCGGACAAGGTCGCGGCTTTACAGGGCGCCATCGCGCCGACGTGGCAGGCGCTCGCCGACAATCCGCAGCGCGGCGATTTCGTCGCGCGCGTCACGGCGCTCGATGCCGTGGAGGCCGGCTGATGGATCGGCCCTCGCTCGCCGATGCGCTCGCGCGTGCCGAGCGCGTGCACGATCGCGAGACGCTCGCGCGTGCAATCGCGCGCGTTGCGTCCGAGGTCGATCGCGCGCTCGCCGGTGAGTCGGCCATCTTCCTGACCGTCATGCAA
>DASZWL010000238.1:0-9712 GCA_035546695.1 Rhodanobacteraceae bacterium
CCGACCGGCATCGTCGTCGAATGCCAGAACGAGCGCTCGCAGCACGCGAACCGCGACAAGGCGCTGAAGCGGCTCAAGGCCGAGCTGCTCGAACGCGAGCGCGAGCGGCAATCGCAGGCCGAAGCCGCGTCGCGGAAGCTGCAGGTCGGATCGGGCGATCGCAGCCAGCGCATCCGCACGTACAACTTTCCGCAGGGACGCGTCACCGACCATCGCATCAATCTGACGCTGTATCGGCTGCCGGAAATCCTCGACGGCGATCTCGACGAGCTGATCGACGCGCTGACGCGCGAGGATCAGGCCGATCAATTGCAGCGGATCGCGTCGGTCTGAGCAGCGCGCAGATCGCGACGTATCGCGGTTCAGAGATCCCGCGCGGTGACGTCGGTTTCGATGCGCACGACCGAGCGCAGGCCTTGCGGACGTTCGGCGTCGATCGCCTTCTTCGTCTCGGGCGAGACGAAGCCGCAGGCTTTCTGCATCGCCGGCGCGGCGAGGCAGACCGGCACGCGCACTTTGCCGGCGACGGCTTTGCCGCCGACCGTCTCGGGCTTGAACGTCCACTGCTTGACCGCGGCGATCGCGGCGCGCTCGGCGTCCGCGCTGGCTTTCGGCGAACCGCCCGCGACGGCTTTCGCCGTCGTGACGCGGCCGGACGCATCGTAGGAAACGTCGAGCAGCACGCCCGCCGCGCCTTGCGCTTTGACGGGCTGGGGTGCCGGAATCATCGACGCGTAACGTGCGCCGGTCGATGCGTCGTGCACGCGCACCGCATAGAAACCGTCGACGGGCTCGAGCGTCGAATGCACCGTCAGCGTCGTCTGGATGTCGCCCGCGTTGCCCTTGATCTTGTTCGGCACGAACTTCCAGTATTTCCGGATGCCGGTCTCGAGCCGCTGGTAAAGCCCCGCGTTCTTCGTCTCGGTCGCCTGCATCGACTTGATCGCGCCGGTCTTGTCGAGCGTCAGGATCCACGACATCGTGAGATCGACCGGCCGCGGGCGGCCCGCGGCGAGCGCGAGCACCGGAATCGCGAGCAACGACATACCCGTCAGCCAACGCCGCATGAGAGCCTCCACGATCGATGCGTCGAGCTTAGCGCGCGCCTTCGCGATCGAGAAGCGAAATCTGCGCGGCTGGCGCGAAGGCGCACGCTCGGCTAGCGTTGCCGCATGCATCAAACCGGCGACAACGAAGCGGCACTCGATGCGATCGCCGACCTGATCGGCGCCGGTCGCGCCGTCGAAGCCGAAGCGGCGGCGGCGGCGCTGCTCGGCCGCGAGCCGTCGAACATCGAGGCGATGCGTCTTCGCGCGGTGGCGCTGCTGCAACAGCAACGCATCGAGCCGGCGCGCGAAGCGCTCGTCGCCGCGCTCAGGCACGCTCCGGATTCGGTCGAGCTGCTCTGCAACCTCGGCAGCGCCGAGCTCGCGCGCGACGATGCGCGTGCGGCGATCGCGGCGCTCGAGCGTGCGTTCGCGATCGCACCCTCGCATCCGGCCGTGCTGCTCGGTCTCGGCAATGCGCGGCGCGCGGCCGGCGATCTCGAAGGCGCGCGCGATGCATACGCTGCGGCGACGCGCGCCGATGCGCGTCACGCCGGCGCCTGGCTCAACCTCGCTGCCGTCGAGCTCGCGCTCGGACGGAGCGCAGACGCCGAGCGCGATGCGCGCCGCGCGCTCGCGCTCGAACCCGGCCATCCTCACGGCCTGATGCTGCTCGGCAACGTACTCGCGGTCGAACGCCGTTACGCCGAGGCGGAAGCTGCTTATGAAATGGGCGCGCGCGCCGCGCCGAACGACGCGCGCTTTCCGTATCAGGCCGCGCTGATGGCCGAAGAGCAGGGCCGGCTCGCGGACGCGGCGGCGCTGCACGCGCGCTCGCTGGCGCTCGATGCCTCGCTCGACTCCGCACTGAGCCAGCTCGTGTTCCTGAAACGTCAGCTCGGCGACTGGAATGGTCTCGACGCGCTTTCCGATCGCCTGCGCGCGCGCGTCGCGGCCGGCGCGCGCGGCATCGCGCCGTTCGCGTTCCTGTCCGAGCCCGCGGGTGCGGACGAGCAGCTCCAATGCGCGCGCACGGCGGCCGCAGCGATCGAGTCCGCGGCCGCGCCGTTGCGGCGCACGCTGGCATGGCAAAACGTCGCACGCGATGCGGCTCCGGATCGCCTGCGCGTCGGCTTCGTATCGAACGGTTTCGGCGATCATCCGACCGGTCTCCTGATCGTCGCGATGATCGAAGCGATCCGCGACGAGCGCATCGATGCCGTGATGTTCGCGACGTCGCCCGACGACGGCGGCGCGATCCGTCGGCGTCTTCGGGCCGCGTCGGCCGAATGGCACGAAGTCGACGGACTTGCGCTGCTCGCGCTCGCGTCGCGCATGCACGAAGCAAAGCTCGATCTCCTGATCGACCTGCGCGGCTACGGCGGCGGCAGCGTCGCGGAGGCGCTTGCGCTCCGTCCCGCGCCGATGCAGATCGGGTGGCTCGCGTATCCCGGCACGTCGGGCGCGCCGTGGATCGACTATGTGATCGCCGACGACGTCGTGCTTCCGGCGAACGTGCGCGCGCATTTCTCCGAAGCGGTCGCGACGTTGCCGCGCTGCTTCCAGCCGTCGGACGCGACGCGCGAGATTCCCGATCCGCCGTCGCGCGCGGATTGCGGTCTGCCGCCGGAAGGTCCGGTCTTCGTCTCGTTCAACAACCGCTACAAGTTGAATCCTCGCAGCATGCAGCGCATGTTCGCCGTGCTGCGCGCCGTGCCTGACGCGACGCTCTGGCTGCTCGCCGCGCGCGAAGGCGCGGACGATCGTCTTCGCGCCGCCGCGCGCGATGCCGGCGTCGATCCAGCGCGTCTCGCCTTCATGCCGAAGCTTCCGCACGCGGAATATCTTGCGCGTTACCGGCACGCCGATCTCTTCCTCGACACGACGCCGTACAACGCGCATACGACCGCTTCGGATGCGATCTGGGCCGGCTGTCCGGTGTTGACGACGCCGGGCGCGACGTTTGCTGCGCGCGTCGCCGCGAGCCTGAACGCGTATCTCGGAATTTCGGCGCTCAACGTCGCCGACGACGCGGCGTTCGTCGAGACGGCGGTCCGCATCGGTCGCGACGGTGCATTTCGAGCCGCGTTGCGTGCGGAAGTCGCCGAGCGGCGGTCGAGCAGCGGGCTCTTCGACATGCGCGGATTCGCGCGCGACTTCGCGGCATTGCTCTGGCGGATCGCGGACCGCCATCGTCGCGGTCTCGCGCCGGCCGACATGACGTGATGGCGCCGGCTTCCCGCGCGAAGGCGGCCGCGCTACGCTCGCGGACATGACTGCACAGGATCAATTCGCGCCGCTCGATCTTTGCGTGCTGACGATCTCCGACACGCGCACGGCCGACAACGACACATCCGGCGACTATCTCGCGCTCTCGCTCGGGCAGGCCGGACATCGTCTGCACGATCGGCGCATCGTCAAGGACGATCGCTATCGGATCCGCGCGATCGTCTCGGAATGGATCGCCGACGAGAACGTACACGGCATCCTCGTCACCGGCGGCACCGGCTTCACCGGCCGCGACTCGACGCCCGAGGCGATACTCCCGCTGCTCGACAAGGAGATGCCGGGCTTCGGCGAGATGTTCCGCGTGCTGAGCTTCGAGGAGATCGGCACGTCGACGCTGCAATCGCGCGCGTTCGCCGGCCTTGCGAACGAGACGTTCGTGTTTTGTCTGCCGGGATCGACGTCGGCCTGCCGCACGGCGTGGGAGAAGCTGATCCGCGCGCAGCTCGATGCGCGCACACGGCCGTGCAATCTCGCGGGATTGAGATCGCGATTGAAAGAGTGATTGCATCGCCGTTGCCATCGCCAAAATCGCGATGACTATGGTCCCCTCTCCCGCTTGCGGGAGTGGGTAGGGTGAGGGCAAGCGTGGTTCACGCTAGCGAATCACTTTAGCGCTTGTACTCCGATTTCCCTCACCCGCGCCTTAGGCGCGATCTCTCCCGCAAGCGGGAGAGGTGAAAGGCGCGCGATTCGAAGATGGGCATCGGAATTCTATGTCTCGCGTCCGCTCGTTGGCGCTGCTTCGTTCTCGAAGAGTCGCGTCGCCGCCTGAAGCAGATCCGCGTCGCCGCGCAGCACCGCCGCGCGAAGGTTCGCGCTCGGCGCGTGCAGGAGCTTGTTCGTCAGCGTGTTCGCGAGGAACGCGAGCACTTCGTCGGCCGGACGTCCGCGCGCGAGCATCGCCTGCGCCTTCGCGAGCACTTCGTCGCGGCTCATCTCGGCGGAGCGGCGCAGCTCGCCGATCGGGTTGTGCAGGTCGAGCGCGCGCCACCAGCCCATGAAATGCTCGACCGAGAGCTCGATCATCGCCTCGGCCTCGCGCGCGGCTTCGCGCCGGCCCCGCAGGTTCTCGTCGATGACTTCGCGCAGATCGTCGATCGTATAGAGGAATACGTCCTCGATCGTCGCGACTTCGGGATCGATGTCGCGCGGCACCGCGATGTCGACGAGGAACATCGGTTTGCGCCGCCGCTCGGCGATCGCGCTCGCGACCGTGGCGCGATCGAGCACCGGTTCGCGGCTCGCGGTCGATGCGATCACGATGTCGGCTTCGGCGAGATGCTTCGGCAGGTCGGCGAGCGCGATCGCGTAGCCGCCGAAGCGGCTCGCGAGCGACTGCGCGTTCTCGAGCGTCCGGTTCGCGACGATGAGGCGCCGCACATGCGTTTCGGTCAGGTGCCGCGCGGCGAGCTCGATCGTCTCGCCGGCGCCGATCAGGAGGACGCACGCATCGGCGAGATCGGCGAACACGCGCTCGGCGAGGCGCACGGCCGTGAATGCGACCGACACCGGATTCGCGCCGATGCGCGTGTCCGAGCGCACGCGTTTTGCGACCGCGAACGTGTTCTGGAACAACCGCTCGAGCGGCGCGCTCAGCGTTTGCGCGCCGCGCGCGAGCGCGTAGGCATCCTTGACCTGGCCCAGGATCTGCGGCTCGCCGAGCACCATCGATTCGAGGCCCGTCGCGACGCGGAAGAGATGGCGCACCGCATCCGCATCGGCGTGGAGGTAAAGGAACTCGTCGATCCGCTCGCGGGTCAGCTCGTGATGGCGGCGCAGCCATGCCGTCGGCGCGGTCTCGCTGCCGCTTTCGACGTTGCAGTAGAGCTCGGTCCGGTTGCAGGTCGAGAGGATCGCCGCCTCGCGCACGCCGGGCTCGGACGTGAGCGCGGCGAGCGCCGAGGGGGTGTCCTCGGGCGCGAACGCGATCTTCTCGCGGAACGCAAGCGGCGCGGTCAGATGGTTGAGGCCGACCGCGATCAGCGCCATGGACGGGGCAGCTCGCGATCGGAATGCCGCGTCGGGCGGCGGGCGTGATCGGGACGAGGGACGGTCATCGAGGCAATCGGCTAAGCTAGTCGCGGCGCGCATGCTGAGCGGCCGGCGCGCGATCCCCGCCGCAGTGCCGCGAATTCTGCGGGCGCGTACGTGCAATATCAAGCAAGCGCAAACTCAGGCAAGACAATGCGTTGCATGGGATTCCGGCCGGCCTTGCGCCGCTTCCTCCGAGACTTCGGCACAGGCGCCGCGATCGTTTCGATCGCGCTCCTGGCAGCGTGCGCGAGCGCGCCCGCGTCGCGACCGGCCGCGATCGCGCCGACGATGCCGACGGCGAAACCGGTATCGCCCGATTCCGACGTGCTCGCGCGGCTGCTCGCCGCGCAGTTCGCGCTTCAGGACAACGATCTCGCCGCCGGCGCGCGCGGCTTCGCCGAGGCGGCCAGGCTTTCGGACGATCCCGGCATCGCCGAGGAAGCGACGCGGCTCGCACTGACGACGAAGGACTGGCCGCTCGCCGAGACTTCGCTCGCGCGCTGGCAGGCGCTCGCGCCGCGCGATCCCGGAACCGTGCAGGCGCGCGCGTGGATCGCGATCGGTGAAGGTAATCCGGATGACGCGCTTGGCGATCTCGATGCGCTGGCCGCGCGCCACGACGAGCAGGGCTGGCGCCTCGTCGCGCAGACGCTGCTCGCGGCCGACGACAAGGCGGCCGCCTCGCGCCTGCTCGAGCGGATCGCGACGCCGGCGCATCTCGCTGACAGCGAGGCAAGCTGGGTCGCCGTCAGCCAGCTCGCCTTCAAGCTCGGCGACAAGGCGTCGGCCGGACGCATCGCCGACGGCGCGGTCGAGCGCTTCCACGGCGACGACGCCTATGCATGGAGCGCGCGGCTCGCGATCGATCACGGCGACAAGGCTGCGGCTCGCGCGCTTTACGCCGAAGCGTTGAAGCGCCATCCGGAAAGCGTGCGGCTCCGCGGCGGCTATGCGGCAATCCTGGCCGATGCCGGCGACAACGCCGCGGCGGCGCGCGCTCTCGCGCAAGGTCCGCAGGACGACACGACGTATGCCGCTCGCGCCGCGTACGCAGCGCGAGCGAACGACAAGGCGGTGCTCGCAACGCTGTACCGCGAGCTCGACGGCGACAAGAACGCGCGGAGCGGCAGCCGACTCTTCCTGCTCGGCCAGATTGCCGAGCTGATCGACAAGCGCGAGGACGCGCTCGCCTGGTATCGCGAGATCGCCGAGGACGACGAGCACTGGTTCGATGCGCAGGCGCGCGAGGTCGTCGTGCTCGACCAGCTCGGCCGCACCGATCAGGCGCTCGCGTTCCTGCGTCAGCTCGAGGCGCAGACCGGCGAAGATTCCGAGCAGCTCGGCAACGCGTATCTCCTCGAAGCCGATCTCCTCGCGCGCAAGGGACGTACGGCGGAAGCGCGTGCCGTCTACGCGCGCGGACTCGAAACGCTGCCGGACGATCCGCGCCTTCTCTATGCGCGCGCGCTGCTCGCGGCCGAGGAGGGCGACGTGCCGTCGGCCGAGCGCGATCTGCGTCAGGTCATCGCGCTGAAGCCCGACGACGCGGAAGCGTTGAACGCGCTCGGCTACACGCTCGCCGACCGCACTGATCGTCGCGCCGAGGCGCTAGAACTGATCGAGCGCGCGATCAAGCTGAAGCCCGACGAGCCCGCGATCATCGACAGCCTCGGCTGGATCCGCTATCGCATGGGCGATCTCGACGGCTCGCTCGAAGAGCTCCGCCGAGCGTACGCGAAGCAGGCCGATCCCGAGATCGCCGCGCATCTCGGCGAAGTGCTCTGGGTCAAGGGCGATCGCGACGAAGCGCGCCGCGTCTGGGAGCAGGGCCGCAAGAAGGATTCGAAGAACAAGGCGCTGCTCGAGACGATCCGGCGGTTGACGACGTGAGCGCGTCGATCGCGTTTCGCGCGCGCCCGCTGCGCATCGGCGCGATCATCGTCGCGCCGTCGTGGTCGTATGCTGCGCTATTCGCGCTGATGCTGGCCGGTTGCGCGGCACCGCGCGTGAAGCCCGACGCGAACCTTCTCGCGCATCAGCACGAACGTGAAGTCGCGCTCGCGGCGCAATCGAGCTGGCAGCTTTCGGGCCGCCTCGGCGTGTCGGACGGCAAGGACGGCGCGAGCGGATCGCTTACGTGGCATCAGGACGGTGACACTTATCGCTTCAGCGTGCACGCTCCCGTGACCGGCAAGACCTGGGTCCTGAGCGGCGATGCGCATCGCGCGGTGCTCGAAGGTCTGCGTGATCGGCCGGTCGAAGGCGACGACGCGGCCGCGCTGCTCGAGCGCGAGCTCGGCTGGCATGTTCCGGTCGCGCGGCTGACGGAGTGGGTTCGCGCGGCGCGCGCGGGCAACGATGCCGCGATCGAATTCCGCAGCGACGGACTGCCGGCGTCGATCCGCGAGGACGGCTGGACGATCGAATATCCGGACTACGACACCGCGCACGTGCCGCCGCTGCCGCGCAGGATCTTCGCGAGCCGTGGCGATTATCGCGTGCGGCTTTCGGTCAGCGAGTGGCGATGACGTGGCGACGACGGCAACCGCCATCGCCGCAGCGGCGGTAACGGAAGAGCCCTTCGCAGGCATGCTGCGGAGCTGGGAGCGGAATGCGGCCGCGTGGACCGAAGCGGTCCGCGAACGCCGCATCGCGAGCCGTCGCGCCGGAACCGATGCCGCGATCGTCGAGGCGGTTCTCGACGCGTCGCCGGCAAGCGTGATCGACGTCGGTTGCGGCGAAGGCTGGCTCGCACGTGCCTTGTCGTCGCACGGTTGTCGCGTCACCGGCATCGACGCGAGCAAGCCGCTGATCGAAGCGGCGCGACAACTCGGTGGCGCGACGTTCGAGACGATGGCTTACGCCGACATCGCCCAGCGCCGCGAGCCGATCGGCGCACCGTTCGACGTCGCGGTCTGCAATTTCTCGCTGCTCGAAGCGGAGATCACGCCGGTCCTTTCCGCGTTGCGCGATGTTCTCGCGCCGCGCGGAAAACTGATCGTCCAGACCGTGCATCCGTGGATCGCGGCCGGGGAACACGCGTACATCGACGGATGGCGCACCGAGACGTTCGCGAGCTTCGGCGAAGGCTTCGTCGAGGCGATGCCGTGGTATTTCCGCACGCTGTCGTCGTGGCTCGATGCGATCGGCGAGGCGGAATTCCGCATCGAGCGCATCGGTGAGCCGATCGATGCGGCGTCGGGCCGGCCGCTGTCGTTGCTGATCGTCGCGACGCCCGATGGCGACGTCGAACCGTGACGAGCGAGCGCAGCCACAGGATGGCGAAGCCGGACTGGACCGTGTGGCCGGCGCCGGCGAAACTGAATCTCTTCCTGCACGTCGTCGGCCGGCGCGACGACGGCTATCACCTGCTTCAGACCGCGTTCCAGCTGCTCGACTGGGGCGACGAGGTTCGCCTTCGCGTGCGCGATGACGGCGAGATCCGGCGCATCGATCCGCTGCCGGGTATCGACGATGCGACCGATCTCGGCGTTCGCGCGGCGCGCGCGCTGAAGCAGGCGACGGGCTGTCGGCTCGGCGCCGACATCGCGATTGAAAAACGCGTGCCGATCGGCGGCGGACTCGGCGGCGGCAGCTCGAACGCCGCGACCGTGCTCGTCGCGTTGAACGCACTCTGGGGGACCGGGCTCGACGAGGATGCGCTGGCAGGGATCGGCGCCACGCTCGGCGCCGACGTTCCGGTCTTCGTCCGCGGCCGAACGGCCTGGGCCGAAGGCATCGGCGAGCGCCTGACGCCGCTGGCGCTGCCGGAACGCTGGTATGTCATCGCGGATCCCGGCGTCGCCGTGCCGACCGGTGCGATGTTCCAAGTGCCGGAATTGACACGAAACTCGCCGCAGCTGACAATTCCGCTCTTTGTTTCGGGCGTTGCGACCGGCAATGTATTCGAGCCGGTCGTGCGTGCGCGCTTTCCCGCGGTGGCGTCCGTGTTCGACTGGCTCGGGCGGCACGGCGAAGCGAGGCTCAGCGGTTCCGGCGGCTGCGTGTTCGCGACCGTCGCCTCGCGCGAGGCAGGCGAGGCGGCGCTGGCGGATCGTCCTTCGGCGTTGCGTGCGTGGATCGTGCGCGGCATCGGCGAATCGCCGCTGCGCCGGCAGGCCGAACGATGGCGCGGCGAGGATGTCGAGCACGAGTCGGCCTGAGAGTTTCGTTTCGGTTGGGGCGTCGCCAAGTTGGTAAGGCACGGGATTTTGATTCCCGCATTCGCAGGTTCGAGTCCTGCCGCCCCAGCCAACACGAGACGCCTGCTGAGCGGGCGTCTCGTGTTGGCTGGGAACGTTGGCTTCCACAACCCCGCCGATCGCGCGCAGCCGCGCACGATC
>DASZWL010000239.1:0-2697 GCA_035546695.1 Rhodanobacteraceae bacterium
GCGAGCTTGATCACGTCCATCGTCGCCATCGCGAGGCCGGCGCCGTTGACCATGCAGCCGATGTTGCCGTCCATCGTCACGTAGTTGAGGTTGTTCGCCTGCGCGGCGGCTTCGGTCGGATCTTCCTGCGAGACGTCGCGCATCGCCGCGAGCTTCGGATGGCGGAACTCGGCGTTGTCGTCGGAATTGACCTTGCCGTCGAGCGCCATGAGATCGCCCGACGTCACGATCGCGAGCGGATTCAATTCGACGAGCGAGAGATCCTGCTCGTTGAAGAGCTTGTACAGGCCCAGCATGATCTTCGTCATCTGGTTCGCCTGCTTCGCGTTGAGGCCCATGTCGAACGCGAGTTGGCGGCAGCGGTAAGGCTGCAGACCCTCGACGAAATCGACCTCGATCGTGTGGATGTCCTCCGGGTTCTCGCGCGCGACCTGCTCGATGTCGACGCCGCCGCGCGCCGAGGCGATGAATGCGACGGCCTTCGACCCGCGATCGACGAGCACCGAAAGGTAAAGCTCCTTCGCGATGTCGTTGGCCTCGGTGACGAGCACGACGTTGACGGGCAGCGCGCGGCCGCCGGACTGGTACGTCGTCATGCCCTTGCCGAGCATGCCGGCAGCGGCGGCTTTCACCTCTTCCGGCGTCTTGCAGAGCTTGACGCCGCCGGCCTTGCCGCGGCCGCCGGCGTGGATCTGCGCCTTGACGACCCACTGCTCGCCGCCGAGCGCCTTGGCCGCGTCAGCCGCCGCCTCGGGCGTCGCCGCGACTTTTCCGGGCGGCACCGGAATGCCGTATTGCGCGAACAGCTCCTTGGCCTGGTATTCGTGAAAATTCATGCGGGCACCTTGGGAAGCGGACAGGCTCGCGTCGGCGGGAACGTCACGCCGCACCGCGCAAATCGAAAAGGGAGCAGTGCGACCGTGCACGGCCTCGCTGCGGCGCGTATTTTGGTCAAGTGACGTGTCGAAATCAAAACGGCTTTGCGATCCGCCGGCCGCGCGCCGCATCGCCGGGGCCGGGAAGCCGCCGCGATGCCTCGGACGGCGCGCGGGCGGTCTCGGCTTTACAACCTCGCCCGTTCAGCGTATTAAAGTACGGAAAAACAGTCGACTACGTCACATTTTTCGAAACTACCTGCTATAGTCGCGGCAAGTCGAGGGGAAGTTGGTGAACGCGGAACGGTGGGCACGCGGAGCGTCTGAGAACCCGGGCGACATCACCCGGCGCGAGCTCTATTTCTTCAATCTGTACCGCTGCCTCGAGGCCATCATCTATACCGGCCTCGTCTTCAGCCCGATCATCAAGCTCGACTTCGTGCGCCTGACGCACCCTGAGCTCGGCCAGATCGCCGCGCTCGCCTATCTCGTCGCCGCGTTCGCGATGCTGATCGGCACCGATCGCATGCGCGCGAACCTCGCGACGAGCATCAGCATCGGCCTCGTCATCGACATCGCCGCGGCGTCGCTGATCCTCGTCGCGCTGTCGGGACACAACGCGGTTCCGATCATGCTGCTCGTCAACGTCGGCGTCGCCGCGCTGCTGCTGCCGCGCCGCGCGTTCTTCTTCGCGCTGCTCGCGGCGATCGGCGTCATCGCGCCGGCGATCTACGCGAATTTCATCGACGGCTCGGCATCGAGCGGCCTCTTCGAAGCGGGACTGCTCGGCCTCGCGAACTTCGCCGTCGCGGCGCTCTGCTTCTACCTCGGCGGGCACATGCGCGCGACCGAGGCGCTCGCGGCGCAGCGCGGCGTCGATCTCCTGAATCTCGAGCAGGTCAACGACCTCATCATCCAGCGCATGAAGACCGGCGTGCTGCTGGTCGATCAGGCGAACCACATCCTGCGCATCAACGAAGCGGCGTGGCATCTGATCGGCAATCCGTCGCCGAACCAGCGCGAGCTCGGCACGATCGCGCCGGAGCTCTCGCGCCGCCTCTATCACTGGCGCCATTCGGGCAAGAGCGACCAGACCGCCGTCGCGCTCGCGGCCGACGTGCCCGAGGTGATCCCGCGCTTCACGCGCCTCGCGCCGAACGACGATGCGAACGTGCTGATCTTCCTCGACGACACATCGCTGCTGTCGCGGCGCGCCGAGGAACTGACGTTGTCATCGCTGGGACGCCTCTCCGCTTCGATCGCGCACGAGATCCGGAATCCTCTCGCCGCGATCCGCTACTCGGCGCAGCTGCTCGCCGAATCGCCGAAGCTCGAACCCGAGGACAAGCGCCTCGTCGACATCGTCAACAACCATTGCACGCGCGCGAACGACGTCATCGAGAACATCCTGCAGCTCTCACGGCGAGAGCGCTCGCGGCCGGAGACGCTCGATCTCAATGCGTGGGTGCTCGCGTTCGTCGAGGACTACAAGCAGGCGAACGATCTCGGCCAGGATCAGCTGCGCGCCGTCACGCAGAACCGGCGCATCGAGGCGATGGTCGATCCGCAGCATTTGCAGCAGGTCGCGTGGAATCTCGTTCAGAATGCGCTGCGCTACGGCCGCCAGCCGAACGAGCCGGCGCGCGTGACGGTCGCGGCGCGGCTCATGGGCGACAAGGGACCACCGCTGATCGAGGTCGTCGATCGCGGACCCGGCATTCCGCCGAAAGTCGCCGGACAGATCTTCGAGCCGTTCTTCACGACGCACGAATACGGCACGGGTCTCGGTCTCTATCTCGCCAAGCAGATGACCGAGGCGAGC
>DASZWL010000240.1:0-5891 GCA_035546695.1 Rhodanobacteraceae bacterium
CCACCGCTGATCGAGGTCGTCGATCGCGGACCCGGCATTCCGCCGAAAGTCGCCGGACAGATCTTCGAGCCGTTCTTCACGACGCACGAATACGGCACGGGTCTCGGTCTCTATCTCGCCAAGCAGATGACCGAGGCGAGCCAGGCGACGCTCGAATACGTGCCGGTGCCCGGCGGCGGCGCGTGCTTCCGCATCACGCTGACGCCGGCCGGCGCGCTGCTCGCGGCGCGCATCGCGGCACAGTCCGCATGATCGCGATGCCAACGCATGATGCATAAGCATAGGGTGGGCCTTGGCCCACCGGATTCTTTAGCAACATCGAAACGCGGTGGGCCGAGGCCCACCCTATGCGCTCGCGGCGCGCATCGATGCGCAATCCGCATGATGAACATCGGTGGGCCGAGGCCCGCCCTATGCGGCTTGCGGGCTTTGATTTGAACCACGTCACGCTTTAACCTTGCAGCAGCTTCCGGACCCCTGACGGCATGAGCAAGCAATACGCACTGGTCATCGACGACGAGCGCGACATCCGCGAGTTGCTCACGCTGACGCTGGGCCGCATGGATCTCATCGTGGAGACCGCCGCGACGGTCGGCGAAGCCCGCCAGCGCCTGACCGAACGCCGCTACGCGCTCTGCTTCACGGACATGCGCCTGCCCGACGGCTCGGGCCAGGAGATCGTCGAGCTGATCTCGAGCCAGTATCCCGAGACGCCGGTCGCGATGATCACCGCGTACGGCAACGTCGACGCCGCCGTGACGGCGCTGAAGGCCGGCGCGTTCGATTTCGTCTCCAAGCCGGTCGACATCAGCGTGCTGCGGCGTCTCGTGCAGACCGCGCTGAAGCTCTCCGAAGAGAAACGCTCGGACCAGGCCGCGAGCTCGAGCAAGCTGATCGGCGATTCGCCGGCGATGAACGAGCTTCGCGCGACGATCGGCAAGGTCGCGCGCAGCCAGGCGCCGGTCTACATCGCCGGCGAATCCGGCGTCGGCAAGGAGCTCGCCGCGCGGCTGATCCACGAGCTCGGCCCGCGATCGGCATCGCCGTTCGTGCCGGTCAACTGCGGCGCGATTCCGTCGGAGCTGATGGAAAGCGAATTCTTCGGCCACAAGAAAGGCAGCTTCACCGGCGCGCACGCGGACAAGGACGGCCTCTTCCACGCGGCGCAGGGCGGCACGCTGTTCCTCGACGAAGTCGCGGAACTGCCGATGCACATGCAGGTGAAGCTTCTCCGCGTGATCCAGGAAAAAGCCGTGCGCCCGATCGGCGCGCGCGCGGAGCTCCCCGTCGACGTGCGCATCCTCTCGGCGACGCACAAGAACCTCGCGCGGCTCGTCGAGCTCGGCTCGTTCCGGCAAGACCTTTTCTATCGCATCAACGTGATCGAGCTCCGTGTGCCGCCGCTCCGCGAGCGGCGCGACGACATCCCGAAGCTCGCCTCGCGCGTGCTCGAACGCCTCGCGCAAGGCAACGGCACGGCGCCGGCGCAGCTCGCACCCGACGCGATGAAATCGCTGCTCGCGTACGACTTTCCCGGCAACGTGCGCGAGCTAGAGAACGTGCTCGAGCGAGCGGTCGCGATGTGCGAGAACGGCAACATCACCGCCGAGGATCTCCGCCTCACGCCGCGCCCGGGCTTCGGCGAGCCCGGCGAAGCGGCGCCCGAGCCCGGCACGTTCGGATACACGCCCGCGATCACGCCACCGCCGCGTACGATGACGCCGCCGCCGTACGCGCCCACATCCGCGGCGCCATCGGAAAACCGCGAAGGCGATCTGCCCGGCGATCTCGCCGCCGCCGTCGCCGAGACCGAGCGCGCGGCGATCATGAAGGCGCTCGAAGCGACGCGCTGGAACCGCACCGCGGCCGCGAAGCAGCTTGGCCTGACGCTGCGGCAGTTGCGTTATCGGCTGGAAAAGCTCGGGATCGAATGATCCGCAGCTTTTCCCCCTCCCGTTTGCGGGAGAGGGCCGGGGTGAGGGCCGTCGAAGCCGCAACCTCGAATGCTGCGTCGCTTTCCAGGACGAAACCGCGAAACACGCCGCCCTCATCCGGCGCTCCGCGCCACCTTCTCCCGCACGCGGGAGAAGGGAAAAGCACGCCGCATTCAAACACCCGCGCTCGTTGAGTATTCTTTTCGCTTTCGCCGCGGAGGAAGAACGCAAGATGTCGCGCTGGAAAGCCGCCGCCATCCACCTCACGATCAGCGCCACGATCGGCCTCGTCGTCGGCGCACTCCTGTTCGGCGTCTGGTATCCGCCGCCGTATTTCCACGCCGCCGGCGCCGACGTCCTCGTGCTGCTGCTGGTCAGCGTCGACCTGACGCTCGGCCCGTTGCTGACGCTCGTCGTCTTCAAATCCGGCAAACGCGGCCTCAAGTTCGATCTCGCGGTGATCGCGATCGCGCAGGCGATCGCGCTCGTCTACGGCATGTCGGTCGTCCTCAAGTCGCGCCCGGTTTTCCTGCTCGCCGTCATTGATCGCTTCGAACTGATCGCGGCCAGCGACATCGCGCCGGCCGATCTCGCCGAAGGCAGCGCGCCCGAGTTCCGATCGCTATCATGGACCGGCCCGCGACTCGCCGCGGCCGAGAAGCCGAAGGACTGGCACGAACGCAACAAGATCCTGTTCGGGAAGACCGGCGGCAAGGACATCGATGTGCTGCCGAAGTATTACGTCGACTACGCGAGCGCGGCGCCGGATCTCCTGAAGCGCGCCAAGCCGCTCGATGCGTTGCCGCTGCGGAATGATGAAGCGCGCGAGCTTCTCGCGACGGCAATACGCAAGACAGGCGAGCCCGCCGACCATCTCGTCTTCGTGCCGATCGCGGCTCGCAAGGGCGCTCTCACGATGCTGCTCGACCGCAACAACGGACGGCCGTTGCGGGCGGTCCCGATCAATCCCTGGGAGTGACCGATACGGCCGGCGGGGAATTCCCGGCGACCTGCGCATCGAGACGCGCCAGCGAGAACATGAGCCGCCGCTCGAACAGCTGGTCCGTCGAGCGCGCGCCGAACTTCGTCTCCGTGTCGCGAAGCGATTTCCAGTCCCTGACCGCGACGTAACCGAGCTCCGTAGCGCGCAGGACGTAGGACACGAATTCCTCGTGCCCTTTCCCGGAATCGTCTTCCATGATCTCCGATCCGACCCGCACCACTGACGGCCAATCGCGAGCAGCAACGGCCGAGTACAGACGTGCGGCCTTTCCGGCAAGCGGATCGGACTGCGCGCAATCGGGCAGCCAGCGCGGATCGATCCAGACGCCTTCGAGATCGGCCGGTTTGAAGAACGGTATCGTTGCGCCCGCGATGCTTGCGCTTGCGTCCACCCATTCTCCCGCGTCGAAGCGCGAGCAATCCGGCATCGCTGCGCGAATCACCTCAAGCCGGTCTATGCCTTCCTTTTTCGCGAAACGCTGCGAGACGGAAGCGCCGGAAAGCAGCGCTTCGCGATACTCGCGCGCGACGCGACGCGGGGCGTCGCGACGTGCCGGGCTCACCGTGGGATACGGTTCCGTCGAAGCGTCGGTCGGACGGTATCCGCCGACGACTTCCAGGATCGGCAGCGACGACAGCTGAAGGGTGGAAATGCCGATGGCGGCGAGCTTCATGAATCGCGCTTCCGGCGCGCGCAACTGCAGGATCGGAAAAAAATCCGAATTCGCCGGCAAGGCGCTCAGCTCGCCGAGCGCCGTCAGGCCATGCTTGCCCATCAGCGAGAGCAGCTCGAGATCGTCGCTGCTGGCCATCTCCAGTCGCTCCAGTTCCTTGCGAAGCTTCGGATCGAGCTCGGCGGGGCTTCGCAGCACGGGCAAGGGTCCCTCCGCCGAAGCCACGAGCAGCATGTCGCCTTCGTTCGAGAGATACGCGCGCACGTCGGCGAAGTGCGGCAGCATGGCCTTGAGGACCGAGCTCACGAGATCCGGCGTGATCTCATAAAGCTGCAGCCACTGGACGTACAGGCCGCCCTTCGTCAGATGCCGGGGAACGAAATCGTAGAACTCGTCCGAGAACAGCGCGGCGACTCCGCTCACCCACGGGTTCGACGGCTCGGACACGATGATGTCGTATTTGCGCGACGCGCCCGCGAGAAAAGCTTTCGCATCGTCGATCACGATGTGCGCGCGCGGATCGGAGTAGGCGCGCTCCACGCGTTCGCCGAATCTCCGCGCAGCTTCGATCATGAACGGCTCGATCTCGATCACGTCGACGCGTTCGAGGCGCTCGCTTCCGAGCAAGGTATGCACCGTCATGCCGGATCCGAATCCGATGACGGCGGCGTTCCTCGGTTGCTCGATCGAGGCGAGCGGCAGCGCCGCCGCGAGCGTCATCGTATATTCGTCCGGCGACGGGTCCGCGCCATTCGTCACGCTGATGCTCGCATCGACCTTTCCATTCGTCGCGATGGCGCGCCGCTGCCCATCGGGAGACTGGAACAGCGCGACCGACGCGGTCTTGCCGTCGCCGTAGAACATCATCTCCGTGCCCTTGTGGAGTTCCGCCGCTCCGCTGCGGTAGACGGCCGAAGCGAGCACCAGCGGGTCGACGCGCGTGAACGCGAGCGAGACGACGCTCGCGGCGATCGCGACCGCCGCCGCCGCGAGAATTCGCGTGCGGACCATCGCGCCAGCATTCCGCAGCAGCACGATGCCGAGCGCCATGTCGCCGAGCGCCGCGATCCAGAGCGCGACGCGCACTCCGACAGCCGGCATCAGCACGTGCATCGCGAGCAGGACGCCGACGATCGCACCGAGGGTGTTGGCGGAATAGACGCGGCCGATCGCCTGCTCGCCGGCAGAACGCCGCAGCAGCGCCAGCGTCAGCAGCGGCAGTGTCGATCCGGCGAAGAACGCGGCCGGGAACATCACGGCGATCGCGATGGCACCCGTCGCCACGTTGTAGAGCGTGTAGCCGGTCGGCGTATGCGACAGGCCCTGCATCAATTCGGCGACCCATTCGAACGAGTGCGCATAAACGAACAGCGAGCCGAGCGCGGCGATTCCCATCAGCACCTGCACCCAGCCGGCGGCGGCGATCGAATCGGGCCAGCGATCCGCCTTGTTGCGCAGCCACAGGCCGCCAAAAGCGATGCCGCTGATGAATGCGGCCAGCATCAGCTCGAACGCGTGCAACGTGCTGCCGAGCGCGAGCGCGAGCATGCGAATCCAGGTGATCTCATAGACGAACGACGTCGCGCCCGTGATGGCGGCGGCCGCCAATATCAGGCGCGGCGTCGTGCCGACCTGCAGCGCGGCATTGCCGGCGACCGCAACCGACGGCTCCTTTCCGAGCGGCCAGACCGCCAGTGCGACGAGAACGCTCAAGAGGCCGCCGGCCATGACCGTGCCCGGCAATCCGACGTTCGGCACGAGCACGAACGTCGCGACGAGCGCACCGATTGCCGCTCCGAAACTGTTCGTGAAATAGAGGCTCGCGAGCACGCGGCCGCCCTCGCGCGATGCAAAGCGCAGGTAGCCCGCGCTCATCAATGGAAACGTCGCGCCGAGCGCAACGCATTGCACGCCGATCAGGAGCGTCGAAATCGCGTATCGCGTGAGATCGAGGCCAAGGCCGTCGCCGACGAGAGGAAACAGCGATGCGTAGGCGAAGCCGGTAACCGCGCGATACAGCGGATCGAACGCGACGCCGAGCACGCCGATCAGAAGCTCGACGACGGCATAGATCGCGAGCGGACGTGCAATCCGCGCGCTGCGCCGGCTGACGAGCCAGGCGCCCAGCGCCATGCCGCCCATGAAGAGAATCAGCACGAACGACTGCGCGTACGCCGCATGCCCGAGAAAAAGGCCGAGGTATTGCGTCCTGATCGATTCGTAGATGAGGCCCGCGAATCCTGAAATCGCGAACAGCGTCATCAGCACGCGGCCTGCGCGC
>DASZWL010000241.1:0-15007 GCA_035546695.1 Rhodanobacteraceae bacterium
GGCTATGGCGTCAAATTCGCCGAAGCGAACTCGACGATCGCCGGCCTGCACGACCACCTCATGATTCCCGGAGAAGGCGGCACGCGGAAAGATCCCGCCGTCGTGGAGCAGATCGCGAACATCGAGGCGCGCAAGACCGACATGCTCGGCGCGCAGGACCGCGAGCTTGCCGTCCTGCACAGCCGCTGCCAGGCCGAGCGCGACGCCGAGCTTCGCCGGCAGGCCGACCGCAATGCGGTGGTCAAACGGTAACCAGCCGCGGCAAAGCCGGCGCCGACGGCACCTTCGGACCGGCTCCACGATCGATCGATTCGCAAAAAAATCCCTTGAAAAAGGGGTTCTGCTGCTGCCTTTTCTCCCGAAACCCAGCTAGGCTTCGCCTGCGGCGCTGCCCAAAGCAGCCGTAATCGACCACCTCATACAAAAAAGCAGGAGACATCCGATCCATGGCAATGAAAAAGAAGGCCGCAGCCAAGTCCGCCAAGAAGCCCGCCGCGATGAAGCCGGTGACGCAGGCTTTGTCGAAGTCCGCGCTCGTCAGCCACATCTCGGCGCATACCGGCGTCGACACGAAGAGCACGCGCGCCGTTCTCGAAGCGCTCGAGCAGACGATCCACAGCGCCATCAGCAAGAAGGGCGCTGGCCTTTTCACGATGCCGGGAACGTTCAAGATGACGGCGACGGCCGTCGCGGCGAAGCCCAAGCGCAAGGGTATCGACCCGTTCACGAAGGAAGAGCGCTGGTTCGCCGCGAAGCCCGCGAGCGTCAAGGTCAAGATCCGTCCGCTGAAGAAGCTGAAGGACGCCGCGCTCTGACACGTCGTCGGGAAACGCACTCCCGTGCGTTTCCCGATCGAACGACGCAAGCTGAACCTGCGTACGTTCTCCTGCACCACCGGCCTCGCAGCCGGTGGTGCTTTTCGCGGTCGGCGCGCAACGCGACTTGCCGCATCGTCGATTTCCTACACGGCGTGACGGCGTTTTTCGGCAGCTTCGTCCCGCGCATTTCCGGCAGTCTTGTCGCGCTCGCCGATGACCGCGCCGAGAAGCGGCGCCGCATCGCGGACAGATGCGAGAAAGACGATGATCGCCCCTGCTCCGATCGCAACAGGCATTGCCGATTCGTCCGGCGACGCGCGAGGCGCGCGCCGCAAGCGGATTGCCGACGCGTCGCACGCACGCGCCTGGGCGCGCCGCGCGTGAGACCGCCGGTACAGCCGCCGCGCGAGCGCCGTCGCCATGCGCGACCACGGCGATCGCTGCCTGAGCTCACGATCAATCTCGCCGAGAACTGGCAGGTGCGCTGGTGGTGCGAGCATTTCGGCGTCACGCATCGCGAGCTCTTCGACGCGATCGCGGCGGTCGGCGTCTCGGCCGAGGCGGTCCGGCGGCGCTTGCAGCGCTGAAGCGGGAGACATCGATTTTTTCACGTTCGGCGCGCCGGTGAGATGCGCGTCGGCCGAAGGCAACCACAAGAACGGAGAAGGCCATGAATCGCGGTGATTTCGTGCACGTGCAGCTTCCGAAGACTTTCCGCATCGTCTCGCCCGGCAGATACCAGACCGTCAACGGATTCATCTCGACCGGCTCGGGCTTCGCGCTCGGCACGTTCACCGGATCGCCGACGGCGCTCAACTTCTCGATTCCGAAAAGCGTGCTCGACGACCTCACGGCCGACGGTCTCGTGACCGAGACGACGATCGATCTCTACGACGACGCGCGCAACCCGGTGACCTCGCAGGCGAACTTCGATCGCTACACGTCGTTGCTGAAGCGCCTTGCGAGCGTGCAGGTCGACGACGGTCCCTGATCGGGCTAATCACGCATCGCGGCGAGCGACCTCGACGGCGGCACGATGACGCCGTCGCGATGCGCATCACTGCGCGCGAGAAACGCTCAGGCGAACGGATCGCGCAGCACGATGTTCGCGTCGCGGTCGGGGCCGGTCGAGACGATCGCGAGAGGGCATCCCGCGAGTTCTTCGAGCGCGCGCAGGTACGCGCGAGCCGCCGGCGGCAGCGCGTCCCACGACGTGATGCCGTGCGTCGACTCCTGCCAGCCCGGAAATTCGAGATAGACCGGCGTGCATTCTTCCCAGCCGGCCGCGTCGAGCGGCGCGTACTCGGTACGCTTGCCGCGATATTCGTACGCGATGCAGATGCTGAGCTTGTCCATGCCGTCGAGCACGTCGAGCTTGGTGATGCAAAGCCCGGTGATGCCGTTGATCGCGACCGCGCGCTTCAGCGCGACGATGTCCATCCAGCCGCAGCGGCGCGGACGACCGGTCGTCGCGCCGTATTCCTGGCCGCGATCGCGGATGCCCTGGCCGACGTCGTCGTCGAGCTCGGTCGGGAACGGACCGCTGCCGACGCGCGTCGCGTATGCTTTCGCGATGCCGAGCACGTAATCGATCGCGTCGGCGCCGACGCCGGTGCCGGCGAGCGCACCGCCGACTGTCGTGTTGCTCGAGGTCACGTACGGATACGTGCCGTGATCGATGTCGAGCAGCGAGCCTTGCGCACCTTCGTAGAGGATCTTCTTGCCCTGCTTGCGCAGCTCGTGCAGCAGCCCCGCGACGTCGGCCTTCATCGGCTCGACGTACTCGCCGAACGCGAGCGCCTCGTCGAGCGTCTTCTGGAAATCGACCGCTTCGACGCCGAGATACTTCGTCAGCACGAAGTTGTGGTAGTCGAGCGTCGCGCGGAGCTTCCCGGCGAGCTCGTCGGGATAATGGAGATCGGCGACGCGCACGCCGCGGCGCGCGACCTTGTCCTCGTAGGCGGGGCCGATGCCGCGTCCGGTCGTGCCGATCGCCTTGCCGCCAGCCGCCTTTTCGCGCGCCTGATCGAGCGCGATGTGGTACGGCATGATCAGCGGCGTCGCCGGTGAGATCTTGAGCCGCGAGCGCACCTCGACGCCGCGCGCCTCGAGCTCGTCGATCTCCTGGCGCAACGCCGCCGGGCTCAGCACGACGCCGTTGCCGATCAGGCAGAGCGCGTCGTCGCGCAGAATGCCCGATGGAATCAGGTGCAGCACGGTCTTCCTGCCGCCGATCACGAGCGTGTGGCCGGCGTTGTGCCCGCCCTGGAAACGCACGACGGCGCCGATGTCCTCGGTCAGGAGGTCGACGATCTTGCCTTTGCCCTCGTCGCCCCATTGGGCGCCGAGGATGACGACGGATTTGCCCATTGCACTACGGCCTTGAAAAAAGACGGGATTCGGGATTCGCGATCCGGGATGAGAGCGCTGGCATCTCGAATCCGAATCCCGAATCCCGGCTCTTCAGCGAACGATCTGCAACAGCACGAGCCCCACCACGACCATCCCCGCCCCAATCATACGCAACGTCCTCTCGTCGATCTGTTGCAATTGCGCGGCAACGCGTTTCCAGCCGCCGGGCGACGCGAAAAGGAAAAGGCCCTCGATGACCAGCACGAGGCAGAGCGCTGCGCCGAGGCTCGCCACGCAGGTCTACTTGCTGTCCTGCAGGTAATGCAGGAATTCCGATTTCGGATCGAGCACAAGCACGCCGTTCGGCGTCGTCAGCGACTCGCGATACGCCTCGAGGCTGCGGTAGAACGCATAGAACTCGGGATCGCGCCCGTACGCGGTCGCGTAGATCTCGGCCGCCTGCGCATCGCCCTCGCCGCGCTTCTTCCCGGCTTCGCGGTAGGCCTCGGCTTTCAGCACCTGCGCCTCGCGGTCCGCATCGGCCTTGATCCGCTCGGCCGCTTCGTTGCCTTCGGCACGAAGCGCGTCGGCGACTTGCTTGCGCTCCGAACGCATGCGGTCGTAGACCGAGCGCAGCACCGAGCTTTCCTCGGGAAGATCGATGCGCTTGATGCGCACGTCGACGATCTGGATGCCGAGGTTCTCGGCGCTCTTGTCGGCGTTCTTGACCAGCGCCTGTGTCAGATCCGAGCGCGCGCTGGAGACGACTTCCTGCAGCGTGCGCGAGTTGATCGCCGTGAGGAGACCGCCCTTCACGATCGGCGCGAGCTGCTGCTGCGCGCGCGTCTCGTCGCCGCCGACGGTCGTGTAGTACACCGAGGGATCGGCGATGCGCCACTTGACGAAGAAATCGACGCTGACGTCCTTGCGCTCGGACGTCTGATAACGCTCCGGTGCCGAATCGAGCGTCAGGATGCGCCGGTCGAAGCGCAGCACGTGCTGCAGCGGCGCCGGCAGCTTGAAGTGGAGACCCGGCTTGACGCCCGTCTCGACGATGCGGCCGAACTGCAAGAGGATCGCCGTCTGCCCTTCGCTGACGACGAAGGCGCAACTGCTCGCGATCAGCACGATGATCGCAGCGAGGATCGCGGTCGCGATGCGCATCAGTGCGTCCCCCTCGGCTCGGGTGACGCAACGGCCGGCGCAACCGCTTCCACGGGCGTCGCGTCCTTGTTCGCGCCGACAGGCAGGTACAGGAGATTCTTTCCGCCGGAAAGGTCGATGACCTTGCGGCTTTCGGTCAGCACTTTCTGCATCGTCTCGAGGTAGAGGCGCTTGCGCGTGACCTCGGGCGCGGACTTGTACTCGGACTCGATCAGGTTGAACCGCTCGGCGTCACCCTGCGCTTTCGCGATGCGCTCGGCCTTGTAGCCTTCGGCCTCGGCGACGATGCGCGCCGCATCGCCGCGCGCGTTCGGCACGACGCTCTTGGCGTACGCGAATGCCTCGTTGCTGCGCCGCTGGCGATCCTCGCGCGCGCTGATCGCGTCGTCGAACGCTTCCTTGACTTCCTGCGGAGGCCGGACGTTCTGGAAATTGAGACGCGAAACCGTAAGCCCCGTGTCGTAGCGATCGAGCGTCTGCTGAAGAACCTTCTGCGCGGTCGCGGCGAGCACGGCGCTCGTGTTCGCGGCCGGCGGCTCCGGCGCCGGCGGCGCGGCCGCAGGATCCGCCGGTGGCGGCTCGCCCTTGGCATTGAGGCTCTCGGCCTGCGCCTGCTGCTGGTCCGGCATGATCGACGACAGATCGTTCGCGCCGATGACTTCGCGCACGGCGCTCTCGGCGGCCTGCTTCACCGTCTCGTCCGGATCGCGGACGCTGAAAAGATAATGTCGCGGCTCGGCGACCGTGTACTGCACGTTGTAGTCGATGAGCACGATGTTCTCGTCCTTGGTCAGCATGCGCACCTGATCCGACACCGGACGCGAGCGGATCGCGTCGACGTCGACGACGCTCTCGATCGGCCGCGGCCATTTGAGGTTGAAGCCGGGCGCCATCGTCCGCGTGAACTCGCCGAAGCGCAGCACGACGCCGACGTGGCCGGCCTTCACCGCGACCCACGAATCGAAGATCAGCCACGCGAGCAGGATGCCGAACGCGGCGATCGCGAAACCGCCGCCTCCGCCGCCGAAGAGACGGTTGAAGAACGCGGCGATGCGCTTCTGGAGCGCATCGAGGTCGGGCGACGGTCCGCCGCCGCCATCCTTCCACGGATCGCGCTGCTTGCCGCTGCCGGGTTCGTTCCAGGCCATTGCTCGTTACCTCGCTCGGGCGCCCATCTTAGCCGGCAAGCAAGCGCCCGCGCAGCCAGTCGCCATCGCCGTCGGGCAAGCCGAACAAAGGCTCGACGAGCGCGCGCGGCGCGTCGATGCGGATGTGCCAGCCCGAATCGTCGGCGCTTTCATCCGCGACGAGGCCCTGCGCGTGAAGGCGCGCGCGCAAACGTCCCGATGCCGACGGCACGTGCAGATCCGCGCGAATCCGCTCGGCGCCGAGACGGCTCGCGATCGCCGTGCGCAGCCCGTCGAGGCCGGCGCCGGTGACGGCCGACACCCACGCCCGCGGCGTTTTGCCGCCATCGACCCAATCGAGTCGTGGCTGGAACGAAGCAGCTGTTGACTGAGGAGTGCTGCCGTCGAGGGCTGCTTCTCGATTTTCGTCAGCAGGGACGTTGGCTGAAGTCACGAGATCGATCTTGTTGAAGACGAGCACCTGCGGAAGATCGCCGGCGCCGATCTCGCGCAGCACGCGATCGACGTCCCCGATGCGCTCGTCGCGCTCGGGATCGGACGCATCGACGACATGCAGCAGCAGATCGGCGTCGCGCGCTTCGGCGAGCGTCGAGCGGAACGCGGCGACGAGATCGTGCGGCAGATCGCGGATGAAGCCGACCGTGTCGGCGAGCACGACCGGTCCCGATTCGATGCCTTCGAGACGGCGCACGGTCGGATCGAGCGTCGCGAAGAGCTGATCCGCCGCGTAGACGCCCGATCCCGTCAGCGCATTGAACAGCGTCGACTTGCCCGCATTCGTGTAGCCGACGAGCGCGACGACCGGCACGGCGTTGCGCTGCCTCGCGCGGCGCGCCTGATTGCGCTGCACCTCGACCTTGTCGAGCCGCTTCTCGAGCTGCTTCATGCGCTCGCCGAGCAGGCGGCGATCGAGCTCGAGCTGCGTCTCGCCGGGACCGCGCAGGCCGCTCGAGCCGCCGCGCTGGCGCTCGAGATGCGTCCAGCCGCGCACGAGTCGCGTCGACATGTGCTTCAACTGCGCGAGCTCGACCTGGAGCTTGCCTTCGTGCGAGCGCGCGCGCTGCGCGAAGATGTCGAGGATGAGTCCGGTGCGGTCGACGACGCGGCACTCGGTGAGCTTTTCGAGATTGCGCTCCTGCACCGGCGAGAGCGTGCGGTTGACGAGAATCAGATCCGCATCGAGCGCCTTGCGCTGGCGCGCGAGCTCCTCGGCCTTGCCGGAGCCGACGAAATACCTCGGATTGGGCTTCTCGACGCGCGCGGTCAGCGCGCCGACGACGCTCGCGCCGGCCGAGCGCGCCAGCTCGCCGAATTCATCGAGCGCGGCCGGATCTGCGCGGCCCGGCTCCTGCGGCTGCAAAAGCAGCGCGCGCTCGCCTTTTCTGGATCGTTCGAACAGCGGAAGTTACTCGTGGTGTTCCTGCGTTTCGGCCATGCTCGCGACGCCCGTGCCCGCTTCGGGACCGACCCGCACGTTGCGCGTCGGCACGACGGTCGAGATCGCGTGCTTGTAGACCATCTGGCTGACCGTATTGCGCAGCAGCACCACGAACTGGTCGAACGATTCGACCGTTCCCTGGAGCTTGATGCCGTTGACGAGATAGATCGACACCGGCACGCGCTCGCGCCTCAACGCATTCAGAAACGGATCCTGCAACGACTGCCCCTTGGCCATGGTCTTCTTCTCCACCCAGCGAATTTCCCGAACCGAAAAAAAACCGCGCGGCGCAACTCTGCGTCCGGACGCCCCGGTTCAACCAGTGTTCACGTTTCCGACGACGTCCATCTTAACGATTCGTTCCGGCAAATAAAATGCCGCGCGACACGGTTTCACGATTCGACGACATTTGGGCCTGAACGCGGACCGAGAAACGCGGCGATCGCGTCGGCGGCTCGCCGCGCGGCATCGCCGTCGTCGGGATCGATCCATCGCGCGTCGAGTTCCCCGCGCAGCCAGGTGATCTGCCGCTTCGCGAGCTGCCGCGTCGCGAAGACCGCGCGCTCCCGAAACGTGGGGGCGTCGATCGATCCCGCAAGATGCGCCCAGGCCTGCCGGTAGCCGACCGCGCGCAAGGCCGGCAGATCGGCATCGAGATCGCCGCGCGCCCGTAGTGCGCGCACTTCGTCGAGGAAGCCGGCCGCGAGCATCGCATCGAAGCGCTCGGCGATGCGCCGGTGCAGGCTCGCGCGATCGCGCGGCACGAGCGCGAGCTTCAGGAACCGCCACGGCGGACGCCGCACCGTTCCGGAGAGTTGATCCGAAAGCGGCCGCCCGGTCAGCGCGATGATTTCGAGCGCGCGCTGGATGCGCTGCGCATCGCCGGGCCGGATACGCCGCGCCGCTTCGGCATCGAGCCGGCCGAGCTTCGCATGCAGCGCCGGCCACCCTGTCGCGGCCGCTTCGCCGGCGATGCGCGCACGGATTTCGGGATCGGCTTGCGGCAACTCGGAAAGCCCGTTTGCGAGCGCACGGAAATAAAGCCCGGTGCCGCCGACCAGCAGCGGCACGCGCCGCTCGCGCGCGATCTCTTCCATCGCCGCGAGCGAATCGTCGCGGAATTCCGCCGCCGAATACGGCTGGGAAGGATCGCGGATGTCGACGAGCCGATGCGGATGCCTTGCGAGCGTCGCCGCGTCGGGCTTCGCGGCTCCGATGTCGAGGCCGCGATAGACGAGCGCCGAATCGACGCTGACGAGCCCAAGCGGAAACCGCTCGGCCAGTGCACATGCGAGCGCGGTCTTGCCGGTGGCGGTGGCGCCCATGAGGAAGATGGCGGGTGGGCGGCGATCCTCGCGATGCATCGAGAGAGTTTAGGCCACCCCACCGTCATTCCTGCGAAAGCGGGAATCCATATTAGGTGTGCGCAGAAGTGACAATGGATTTCCGCTTTCGCGGGAATGACGGTATTGAAGGCGTGCCGCGCGCTTCCAACGCCTATAATCCGCACCCCGCCAAGGACACCTTCGCACATGGCCACCGCAACGATGAAAGCGCTCGTCAAGCGCGACGCCGCGCCGGGCATCTGGATGGAAGAAGTACCGATCCCCGAGATCGGCCCGAACGATGTCCTGATCAAGCTCGAGAAGACCGCGATCTGCGGCACCGATCTCCATATCTACAAATGGGACGAGTGGTCGCAGCGCGTCATCAAGCCCGGCCTCGTCATCGGGCACGAATTCGTCGGACGCATCGTCGACATGGGCGCGGGCGTGCGCGGCTACACGGTCGGCCAGCGCGTCTCGGCCGAAGGACACGTCGTCTGCGGCGTCTGCCGGAACTGCCGCGCGGGCAAGCAGCACCTTTGCCCGAACACGGTCGGCATCGGCGTCAACCGCAACGGCGCGTTCGCCGAATACGTCGCGGTGCCGTCGTCGAATCTCTGGCCGATCCCGGACCAGATTCCGTCCGAGCTCGCCGCTTTCTTCGATCCGTACGGCAATGCGGCGCACTGCGCGCTCGAATTCGATCTCATTGGCGAGGACGTGCTGATCACCGGCGCGGGACCGATCGGCATCATCGCCGCCGGCATCGCCAAGCACGTCGGCGCGCGCAACGTCGTCGTCACCGACGTCAATGACTATCGTCTGAAGCTCGCCGCCGACATGGGAGCGACGCGCGTCGTCAACGTCTCGAAGACCTCGGTGAAGGAAGTCGTCAAGGATCTTCACATGGAAGGCTTCGACGTCGGCCTCGAGATGAGCGGCAACCAGCGCGCATTCAACGACATGCTCGACTGCATGTACCACGGCGGCAAGATCGCGCTGCTCGGCCTTCTGCCGAAAGGCGCCGGCATCGACTGGGACAAGGTCATCTTCAAGGGCCTCGTGCTGCACGGCATCTACGGCCGGCGCATGTACGAGACCTGGTACAAGATGACGCAGATGGTGCTCTCGGGCTTCCCGCTGCAGAAGGTGCTGACGCACCAGATCCACATCGACGATTTCCAGAAGGGTTTCGACCTCATGGATTCGGGCAATTGCGGCAAGGTCGTCTGTTCGTGGAACTAGGCGCAGTGAGCGAGACGGCCGCGCGCTGACGCACCGAGTCGACCGATGTCCGGCAAACGCCTTCGCGACCATATCGAGAACGCGCTCGCCGAGCTCGTCACGGGACCGATCCTCGTCGCGCTGAGCGGCGGCCTCGACTCGACCGTGCTGCTGCACGCGCTCGCCGGCTCGCGCGCGGCGCGCGAGCGCGGGTTGCGCGCCGTGCACGTCGATCACGGATTGCATGCCGACAGCGCGATGTGGGCGCGACAGTGCGCCGATTTCGCCGAGCAGGTCGGCGTATCGCTCGAGACGCGCACGGTCGGGATCGCGCGCACGCCCGGCCTCGGCCTCGAAGCGACCGCGCGGCGCGCGCGCTACGGCGCGATCGAGGAGATGCTGCAAGCGGGCGAGATCCTCGCGCTCGCGCACCATCGCGACGATCAGGCCGAGACGGTCCTTCTGAAACTGCTGCGCGGCGCGGGACCCGAAGGTCTCGGCGCGATGCGCATGCTGCGCCGGCTCGGCCGCGGCTTTGCCTGGCGTCCACTGCTGACGCTGCCGCGCGCGTCGCTGCGCGCCTATGCCGAGCATCACCGGCTCGTCTGGATCGAAGATCCGAGCAACGCCGATTTCTCGCTCGATCGCAATTTCCTGCGCATCGAGGTGTTGCCGCGCATCACGCGCCGCTGGCCGGAGGCCGAAGCCAGCATCGCGCAGAGCGCGACGTGGGCGCGCGCGGCGGCCGATTTCATCGACGACGAAGCCGAGCGCGCACTGGCGAACGTGCAGGGGCTCGATCCCGCGACGTTGCGTTTTCGAGAATGGCTCACGCTGCCCGACGCGCTGCGCGATCCGGTGCTGCGGCGCTGGCTGCGCTCGATCGCGCTGCCCGAGCCGACGCAGTTCCAGGTCGCAGAGCTCGTGCGCCAGCTCGGCGAAGCCGGCGAGGATCGCCAGCCTTGCGTGCGCTGGCCCGGCGTCGAAGTGCGCCGTTATCGCGAGCTCCTGCATGCGCTCGCGCCGCTGCAGCTCGCGCCGCTCGACTGGACGGCCGAGTTCACCGGCGAAGCGCTCGTGCTGCCATCCGGCGTCGGCGTGCTGCGCCTCGTCCCGCTCGCGGACGATGCGCAGCAGCCGCGCCTCGCGAAACCGGCGCTCGTGCGCTTCCGTCGCGGCGGCGAAAATCTTCGCCTGTCGGGCACGACGTACACGCGCGAGCTGCGCGATCTCCTGCAGGAAGCCGGCATCCCGCCGTGGCAGCGCAGCCGCCTGCCGCTCGTGTTCGGCGACGACGGCGCGCTGCTCGCCGTCGCCGATCTCTGGCTGAGCGATGCGGGCGCGCAACAGCTCGCGAATGCGAACGCGCGCCTCGAATGGACGGGAACGCATTGACGAAAACAGATTGACGCGCGCTCGAAGCGTGCTGTTCTTTGAAAGTGCGGCCATGGATGGCCGCTTCTGGAATCCGGCAAGACGCACGCCCGCAGCACGAAACAGCGCATGAGATGCAGCGATCATGGACGATCGCAAAAAGCCGGCCAACATGGACGACCGCCCAGCCAAGTGCTAGCGTGCGCGCCATGTCGCCCGCCGACGAGCGCTCCAGGATCGCCGATTTCGAGAAATCGCTCGACGAGCTCGAGCAACTCGTGTCGCGCATGGAGCAAGGCGATCTCAGCCTCGACGATTCGCTGAAATCGTTCGAGCGCGGCATCGCGCTGTATCGCGATTGCCAGAATGCGCTCGAGCAGGCGGAGCTGCGCGTGAAGCAGCTGCTCGATCCGTCGGCGCCCGAGAGCGCGGTACCGTTCCACCCGGATACGCCCTGAAAGTCCGTCGTCCCCGCGAAGGCGGGGACCCAGCGACTTCGCTTCACGCGCGCAATCGAAACAAAGCCGCTGGACCCCTGCCTTCGCGGGGACGACGGAAAACGTTGCCGGATTCGGTCATCCCGGCGAACGGATCATTTTGCTTTTCCCGCACATCCCGGAAAATGGATTCCGGCTTTCACCGGTATGACGACAACCGTGATCGAGCTTTCAAGCGAGCTTCTCGCCTGTTCCGCGCGCGCCGACGACGTGCTCGCGCGCATGCTGCCGCCGGAGCACCAGCCGCCGGTCGAGCTGCATCGCGCGATGCGCTACGCGGTGCTCGGCGGCGGCAAGCGCTTGCGGCCGCTGCTCGTTTACGCGACCGGCAACGCGTTCGGCGTGCTGCTCGACAAGCTCGATGCGCCGGCGGCGGCCGTCGAGATCATCCACGCGTATTCGCTCGTCCACGACGATCTGCCGGCGATGGACGACGACGATCTGCGCCGCGGGCGCCCGACCTGCCACGTCGTGTTCGGCGAAGCGATGGCGATCCTTGCGGGCGACGCATTGCAGGCGCTCGCGTTCGAAGTGCTCGCGCACGACGCCGCGCTCGACGTCGATGCGAAGACGCGCATCGACATGCTGCGCGTGCTCGCCACCGCCTGCGGATCGCACGGCATGGCCGGCGGCCAGGCGTTCGACCTCGCAGCAGTCGGCAAGACGCTTTCGCCCGCGGAGCTCGAGCGCATGCACGTGCACAAGACCGGCGCGCTGATCCGCGCGTCGGTGCGCCTCGGCGCGCTCGCAGCCGGTTGCGAGGATTCGACGATTCTCGAGGCGCTCGAGCGCTACGGCCGCGCGGTCGGCCTCGCGTTCCAGATCCGCGACGATCTGCTCGACATCGAAGCCGGCACCGGGCAGCTCGGCAAAACGGCCGGCAAGGATGCCGCCGCATCGAAACCGACCTATCCCGCGATCCTCGGCATCGACGCGTCGCGCGCCGAGCTCTCTCGTCTCACGAACGAAGCGCTCGCAGCGATCGCGCCGCTCGGCACGAGCGCGCGATCGCTGTCCGATCTCGCGCGCTTCGTCGCCGGGCGCGCGAGCTGATCGCTATTTCACGAGCCGGATCGAGAACGGATAGCGGTAATGCTCGCCGTTGTTGGCCTTGACGGCCGCGACGATCGTCAGCACGAACCACGCGACGAACAGCGCGAGCGCGAGCGGCACCGTCAAGAGCGCGCCGATGCCGAGCGTGATCAGCGTGAACACGCCGAGCGCGACGGCGGCGATGATCGCGGTGATGTTGAAGTTGAGCGCTTCGAGCGCCTGCTCGCCCGCGAACGGCATCGTGTCGCGCTTGACGAGCCAGACGATCAAGGGACCGATCACGCAGCCGAGACCGGTGATGAATGCGCTGAACGCCGAGAGATGGCCGAGCATCGCCCAGGTGCGCTCGTCGGCGACGGCGGGCGCGGCTACCGGCGGCTGCGGCGGTGGTACGGACGACGTGACGTTTTCGTTATCGCTCATGCACGGCTCCCGTTGGGATGGCGTGATCACTATTCCGCAGGATCGCGGCGAATTCAATCGCAGGAAGTCACCGTGGCTTTCGACAGGTTGGAAAGCGCATCGGCGTCCCCAACCCGTCGTCCCGGCGAAAGCCGGGACCCATTTTGATTTCGCCCGCATAACAGCAAAAATGGATCCCGGCTTTCGCCGGGATGACGGCTATGTGGCGGCGAATCATTCGCCCGCAACCGTCATGCGTCCGACGAGCAGCGAGCCCGTCAGGATGTGCGAGCGCCGGTCGACGTCGCTGCCGACCGCTTCGATGCGATCGAACACGTCGCGCAGGTTCGATGCGATCGTGATCTCGTCGACCGGATGGGCGATCTCGCCGCTCTCGACCCAGTAACCTGACGCGCCGCGCGAGTAATCGCCGGTGATCAGCGAGACGCCCTGCCCCATGAGCTCGGTCACGACGAGTCCGTTTCGCATGCGTTTCAAGAGTGCGCCGAAATCGTCCGCGCCGGGCTCGACGACGACATTGTGCACGCCGCCGGCGTTGCCGGTCGATTGCAATCCGAGTTTGCGCGCCGAGTAGCTGCCGAGAATGTAGCGCGCGACGATGCCGTCCCTGACGAGATCCGAATCGCGCGTCGCGACGCCTTCGGAATCGAACGCCGTCGAGCCGTGGCCGCGCGGGATGTGCGGACGCTCGGCGATCTGCATCCACTCGGGAAACACGCGCTTGCCGGCGTGATCGACGAGAAAGCTCGCGCGCCGGTACAACGCGCCACCGCTGACGGCCGAGAGGTAATGTCCGATCAGGCTGCGCGCAGTCTCGGGCACGAACAGCGCGGGACATTCTCGCGTCGAGAGCCCACGCGCGCCGAGCCGCGCGATCGTACGCTCGGCCGCCTTGCGGCCGATCGAAGCGGCCGACGCGAAATCGCCGGCGTCGCGCGCGGTGTCGTACCAGTAATCGCGCTGCATGCCGGAATCGTCCTCGGCGATCAGCGCGCATGAAAGCGAATGCCGCGTGCCGCGCTCGGTGCCGCTAAATCCTAGCGAGTTCGCGTACGCCGTCATCGAGGCGCCGGCCTGCACGCTCGCGCCTTCGGAATTGCCGATGCGCGGATCGAATGCGCGGCCCGCGTCCTCGATTTCGATGCCGAGCCGTATCGCCTCCTCGGCCGCGATCGGCCACGGATGCCAGAGATCGAGATCGGGAATCTTGCGCGCGAGCAGCGCGGGATCGGGGAGCCCGTTTGCGGGGTCCTCCTCGGTGTACTTCGCGATCGCGCAAGCGTGATCGATCGTCTGCTCGATCGACTTCGGATCGAGATCGGCCGTGCTCGCCGAGCCCTTGCGCTTGCCGAACCAGACCGTGACCGAGACGCCGCGATCGCGGGTGCGCTCGACGGTCTCGACCTCGCCGAGGCGCACGTTGACGCTCAAGCCCTCGTCGACGCTCGCGGCGACGTCGGCCTCGCTCGCGCCTTTCGCGCGACAGCGGCGGATCACGTCCTCGGCGATCTGCTGCAGACGGCCGACTTCGGCCAGACTGGTATCTTTTTCAATGCTGATGTCGTTCACTGTGCCATTGCCAGAACGTTGTGATTGCCTGATGCGTCGCCGCGATTTCGAAGAAAAACCGTCAGATCACGAGTCACGCGGCGACGACCTGCCGCCGAGCCGCAGTCAGCTGCGCCGCGACGCGCTCGAAGTGTTCAAGCTCGCCGAGACGCTCGCGGCGCTTTCGGACGCGGAGCTCTCGCGCGTTCCGCTCGACGAGGAAATCCTCGCCGAAGTGCGGCGAACGCGCGTCGTGGCGTCCCACATCGCGAGGAAGCGCGCGACGCAGTTTCTCGCCAAGCAGCTGCGCAAGCTCGAAGAGACCGACATCGAACCGATCCGCGCCGCGCTCGAGCACGATCGCGCGAAAGCGCATCACGATGCCGCCGTCTTGCATCGCCTCGAAACCTGGCGCGAGCGGCTGATCGACGAAGGCGACGCGGCGCTCGACGAGCTTCTCGCACTGCATCCTTCTGCCGATCGCCAACACCTTCGCCAACTTGCGCGCAACGCGCGCGCCGAGCGCGATCGCGAGAAGCCGCTGCATGCGTATCGCGAGCTGTTTCGCGCGCTGCGCGAGCTGTTCGACGCCGCCTGATCGCACACGCGATCCAGTATTCCGTCGTTCCCGCGAAAGCGGGAA
>DASZWL010000242.1:0-2105 GCA_035546695.1 Rhodanobacteraceae bacterium
GATCGCGCTGCCGGCGCATGCGCGATTGATCCTGCTCGGCGATCGCGATCAGCTGCCGTCGGTCGAGACCGGCGACGTGCTCGCCGCGCTCTGCGACGCGGCCGGCGACGGCGCGGCGTGGCCCGAGCGCATCGCGACGCATCTCGAAGCCGCGACGGGATCGCGCGTCGCGCGTTGCGACGATGCGTGCGCACTCGTGCGCATCGAGCTCGATCGCAGCCGGCGCCAGACAGGCGCGCTCGACGTGTCCGCGATGAGCGCGTCGATCCGCGCGGGCGATGCGAAAACGGTCATCGAAGGACTCCGCGCGCACGCGTTCCGCGGCGTTTCCTGGCGCTCGGGCCGCGACGCAGCGCTCGCGGCATTCGTGCTCGATCACGCGCTGCCTTATTACCGCGCGATCGCCGATGCGCCCGACGTCGCGACCGCGCTCGCGCTGCTGCGTCGTCATCGCGTGCTGACCGCGGTACGCGAAGGCGATGCGGGCAGCCGTGCGCTGAATGCACGCATCGCGCTCGCGCTGCAACGACCCGGCGCGCGCGACGACGCGTTCTTCCGCGGCCGTCCGGTCATGATCCGCGAAAACAGCTATCGACACGGGCTCTACAACGGCGACGTCGGCATCGTCTGGGATGACGGCGAAGATGCAGGCTTGCGCGTCTGGTTCGACACGGCGACGGGCTTGCGCGCGTGGCTGCCCGCGGCGCTGCCCGCACACGAGAGCGCGTTCGCGCTGACCGTGCACAAATCGCAGGGTTCGGAGTTCGACGACGTGCTGCTCGTCCTGCCCGAGAAGAGCGTGCGCGTTTCGAGCCGCGAGCTCGTCTACACCGGTGTCACGCGCGCACGGAGCTCCCTGACGATCTGGGCCGGCGAGGACGTGCTCGCCGATGCGATCTCGCGGCGCGCGCAGCGCTGGAGCGGTCTTGCGGCGCGTCTTTGCAAATGATCGAGGTTGAGAACGCGCGCGCGCGACCTCAGCTTCACGGATGCGGGGACGGAGCACAAGGAGTCGCGATGATCGAGCTCTATTATTGGCCGACGCCGAACGGACAGAAGGTCGCGCTGTTTCTCGAGGAGACCGGGCTCGATTACGAGCTGCGGCTCGTCGACATCGGCAAGGGCGATCAATTCAAGCCGGATTTCCTCCGGATCTCGCCGAACAACAAGATGCCGGCGATCGTCGATCGCGCGCCTGCCGACGGCGGCGAGCCGATCAGCGTGTTCGAATCGGGCGCGATCCTTCTGTATCTCGCCGATAAGACGAAGAAGCTGATTCCGGCGGATCTCCGTGGTCGCGTGATGGCGCTGCAATGGCTCTTCTGGCAGGTCGGCGGTCTCGGGCCGATGGCCGGGCAGAACCATCATTTCAACCGCTATGCGCCCGAGAAGATTCCGTATGCGATCGATCGCTACGGGCGCGAATCGAAGCGCCTCTTCGGCGTGCTCGACAAGCATCTCGAAGGCCGCGCGTTCATCTGCGGTGACGATTACACGATCGCGGACATCGCCTCGTATCCGTGGATCGTCTCGGGCGAGGCGCGTGAGGCCGAGCTTGCGGCGTTTCCGAATCTTGCGCGCTGGGTCGAGTCGATCAAGTCGCGTCCGGCGACGCTGCGCGTGTACGAGCGCGGCGAGAAGATCAATCCGCCGGGAAAGAAGATGGGCGAGGAAGAGCGGCACATCCTGTTCGGACAGCACAAGGCCAGTTGACGCGCCGTTCGCCTCTCACGCTTTGTGGGAGAGGCCGCGCCGAAAGGCGCGGGTGAGGGAAGCTTTTCGCTCTGAAGCGTTGGCGCGAGCGTGCCCTCACCCTCCCTCTCCCGCAAGCGGAGAGGGGAAAATCGCGCATGGACGAAACGCGGAACTGCATCGCGCGGCGCATGTCGTGTCGCGCGGATTTCGTTGCGCGAGCTCGCACTTCCGGCATTTCCCTGCGCGAAGACGCGCGGAGATAATCCGCAACGTTCCTGGGGAGATTTCCGCAATGCGCTTTCTTTTCTGCATCGCCGCGATGGCGATCGGCGTTCCCGCGATGGCCGAAAAACTCACGATCGAACGCATCTACGGCGATCCCGATCTCAATGGGCCGAGCCCGCGCTCGC
>DASZWL010000243.1:0-17292 GCA_035546695.1 Rhodanobacteraceae bacterium
CGAGCGGCAAGCCGACGTTCAACGCGATCCAGAACCGCGTGCAGGCGAAGACCGAGCGCGAGATCGCGACGGCCGACGCGAAACATCCGGCGATTTTCTACTGCTTCGATCTTCTCTACTTCGCGGGGCTCGACCTTCGCCGCAAGCCGTATCGCGATCGCCATCGCTATCTCGCGCAATGTCTTCTGCCCTCGCCGTCCGTGCAGCTCGTCGTCGCGCAAGAGGACGGTATCGCGCTGCATGCAGCCGCGCTCGCGAGCGGACTCGAAGGCGTCATCGGCAAGCGCAAGGACAGCCGCTACGAAACGGGCAAACGCTCGAAGGACTGGCTCAAGATCAAGCCGACGCGCACGGCCGATTTCGTCATCGGCGGCTATACGAAAGGCAAGGGCTCGCGCGAGGCGCTCGGCTCGCTGCTCGTCGGGTACTACGAGCGCGGCAAGCTGAAGTACGCATCGCACGTCGGCTCGGGCTTCGACGATCGCTCGCTGACGCGCGTCAAGAAGAAGCTCGACGCGCTGAAGATCGCAAAGTGCCCGTTCGACGAGAAACCTGCCGTCAACGCGCCGGTCACGTGGGTCGAGCCCGCGCTCGTCGCCGAGCTTCAGTTCCAGCAGTGGACCGAGGACGGCTCCTTGCGCGCGCCGGTTTTCCTGCGGCTTCGCGACGACATCGATCCGAAATCCGTAAAACGCGCCGCTACGACTGCGGTTGCGGCGCCGCGCAAGTCGGCGAAAGCGAAATCCACACGAGAGGACGATGCGATCGCCGATATCGTCGCGCAGCTTTCGGCGAAGGGAGCGTCGGCTATGCTCGAGATCGGCGTCGATCGCGTTCCGCTGACGCATCTCGATCGCGTCTACTGGCCGGCCGATCCATCGCTGCAGCAGCCTGCGCTGACGAAGCGCGATCTGTTGCGCTACATCGCCGAGATCTCGCCGTACATGCTGACGCATCTCGCCGACCGGCCGCTGACGATGATCCGCATGCCGGACGGCATCGACGGCCAGCGCTTCTTCCAGAAGCACTGGACGCAGACGAGACCCAAATTCGTCGAGACGATCACGGTCTGGTCCGAGAGCAAGGACGAGAGCCACGACTACATCGTCTGCAACAATCTGCCGACGCTGATCTGGCTTGCGCAGTCGGGCACGCTCGAGTTCCACGTCTGGCACTCGCGCGCGAAGGTCGACAAGGATTCGATCTCGAAGAGCACCGATTACGCGACCTCGGCCGAATCGCTCGACGAATCGGTGCTGAATTTCCCCGACTGGGTCGTGTTCGACATCGATCCGTACATCTACTCGGGCAAGGAGAAGAAAGGCGAGGAGCCCGAGCTCAACACGGTCGCGTTCGAGAAAGGCAAGGAGGTCGCGTTCTGGCTGCGCGATCTCCTGCACACGATGAAGCTCGATCCGATCGTGAAGACCTCGGGCAAGACCGGCCTCCATGTGTTCGTGCCGATCAAGCGCACGATCGACTTCGACGCGGCGCGGCACGTTTCCGAGATCGTCGGACGACACCTGATGCGCCAGCATCCGGAAGACATCACGATGGAATGGAGCGTGCCGAAGCGTACCGGTAAGATCTTCATGGATTACAACATGAACGTGCGCGGAAAAACGCTGAATGTCGCTTATTCCCCGCGCGGCGTGCCCGGCGCACCGGTCTCGCTGCCGTTGAGCTGGGAAGAGCTTGCGAACGCCCATCCGCTCGATTTCCGGATCACGAACGTGATTCCGCGCCTCCGGGCCGAGGGAGACCTCTGGAAAGATGCATACACGCGCAAGCAGGACCTCGAAAAGGCGATCGGCGGTGTCCGCTGAATCCCTCTCCGTCGTCCCCGCTTTCGTGGGGACGACGGAGTGGTTTCGAGCACCATAGGGTGGGCCTTGGCCCACCATCGTTTCACCAGCCGGATGATCGGCGGACCAAGCACCGCAGGATGGGCCTTGGCCCACCATCGTTCACCGCGCGGATGATCGGTGGGCCAAGGCCCACCCTATGAAAGATCAAGGATTTGCGTCATGATCTTCGTCCGGTCTCTCGATTGGACCCGGCCGGCAGGTTGTGGCACGTTGCTCTGAGACAAGCGGTTCTCTCTGGCAAGCGGAGACAAGGTCATGGCTGCACGCTCGATCGGAACCCTGACGATCTCGTTCGGGCTCGTCGCAATTCCCGTGAAGCTCTACTCGGCGACCGAGGCCGCACGCGGCGTCTCGTTCAACCTCCTGCACAAGACCTGCGGCTCGCGCCTCCGGCAGCAATATTTCTGCATCAAGGAAGACGTGCCCGTCTCGCGCGACGAAATGGTCAAGGGCTACGAGTTCGCCAAGGACCAGTACGTCATGTTCACGCCGGAAGAATTGAAGGCGATGGAGGAAGCCGGCACGCAGACCGCCGACATCAACGAGTTCGTGCCGATCTCGGCGATCGATCCCGTCTACTTCGACAAGGCGTACTACATCGCGCCCGACAAGGGCGGCGCGAAACCCTATGCGTTGTTCGCGAAAGCGCTGCGCGAATCGAAGCGCTGCGCGATCGGCCGCTGGGCCGCGCGCGGCAAGCAGTACATCGTCATGATCCGCCCGGTCGACGACGGACTCGTCATGCAGCAGCTGATGTACGCCGGCGAAGTGCGGCCGATCAGCGAGATCGACATCCCGAAGATGGACGTGCGCGATGCCGAGCTGAAGCTCGCCAAGCAACTGATCGACCAGCAGACGAGCGCGACGTTCGATCCTTCGCAGTACACGGACGAGGTCACCGAGCGCATCGAGAAGGCCGTGCAGAAGAAGGTCGAAGGCGAGGAGATCACGATGTCCGCAGCGCCCGAGACCGGCGGCGCGCAGGTCATCGATCTCATGGAAGCGCTCCGCGCGAGCCTCGAGAAGAAAGGCGTGAAACCCGCAGCGAAGGCCGGACCCGCGCCGAAGGGACGCAAGCCCGCCAAGCGCGCGCAGGCGGACGAAGCCGAAGCTCCGGCGCCGCGCAGGAGCGCGAGAAAATAACCGACGCTCATGCACCCGTACGGTGTGCGCGACATCGAAAGGCTTCTCGGCATGCCTCGGCGCGCGATCCGCGCGCTGGTCGGCGCCGGTTTCGTGACGCCCGAGCGCGGACCGCGCAATGCGTGGCGGTTTTCTTTCCAGGATCTGATCGTCCTTCGCACGGCGCAGGCGCTGTCCGCTTCGCTCGTGCCGCAGCGGCGCATCATCCGGGCGTTGAAGGAGCTTCGACGCAACCTTCCCGATGAGATGCCGCTCTCGGGGCTGCGCATCGCAGCCTTGGGCGACTCGGTCGTCGTCAAGGAAGGCGATGCGCGCTGGCAGGCCGAGACCGGGCAATACGTGCTCGCGTTCGAGGGCGATCCCGCGGCCGGCACGCTCGACGTCGTCGAAGAGATGCCCTCGCGCGGCGAGCAGAAGCATCGCGCCGAACGCGCGCCGGATGCGGACGATGCGCTCGAGCAGCGCGACACGCGAGCCGCGATCGACGCGTATCGCAAGGCGATCGCGGCCGATCCCGCGCGGCTCGAGACGCGCACGAACCTCGGCCGCCTGCTGCACGAGAACGGACGGCTCGCCGAGGCCGAGGACGTCTACCGCGAGGCGCTCAAGACCTGCGGCAACGATGCGCTGCTGCTGTACAACTTCGGCGTGCTGCTCGACGATCTCGATCGCAAGGTCGAGGCAATGGCCGCGTATCAGCTCGCGCTCCGCGGCGATCCCGCGATGGCCGACTGCCACTACAACCTCGCGCTGCTGTACGAAGAGCTCGAGCGGCCGAAGGATGCGATCCGGCACATGGCGCAGTATCGGCGGCTCGTCGCCGGCAAGCCGTCGCGGTGATCCCGAAACGGCCCCATAGGGTGGGCCTTGGCCCACCGAACACCGACGCTTTCGATGAGGGTGGGCCAAGGCCCACCCTATTCGACTGCAATCGCCTCGACCTGGATCTCAAGCCCAACCTCCATGTTGAACCCGTAATCCTTGCCGGCATCGAGGCCGAACTCGTCGCGCCGGATCGAGCCTTTCGCCTCGGCGCCGCAAAGCTCGCGCTTCAGCATCGGATGCGGGACGCACTTGAACCGGTCGATGTCGAGCGCGACGGGCTTCGTGATGCCGTGCAGCGTCAGCTCGCCCTCGACGCGCGACGGAATGCCATCGTGGAAGCCGACGAGCTTTCCCTTGTACGTCGCCGTCGGATATTTCGAGACATCGAACAAGTGCGGCCCCTTCGCCCAGTCGTTGAGCTTGTCGAGGCCGTAGTCGATGCTCGCGGGATCGATCGAAAGCTCGACCGTGCCCTCGCCTTTCTCCTTGTCGAGCACGATCTTTCCGCTCGTCGAGTTGAACTTGCCGCGCCAGTTGTCGAGGCCCATGTGGTCGGCGACAAAGCTCGGGAACGTGTGACTGGGATCGACCTCGTATTCGGTGGCATTCGCGCTCGACGCAAGCGCGATCGACGAGGCCGCTGCAAGGCTGAGAAGGTTCATCGGGATTCTCCTGGCATTCCGTGAGATGTTGGGCTTTCCGGGATCCGATGCGCAGAGATCACTTCTTCCGCGCGTCGATCTCTGCGCGCAAACGTTCTTCCTGTTCGCGAAGCTCGGGCGTGAACGCGGCGCCGAAATCTTCGGCATCGAAGATCTGTCGGATCTCGATCTCGGAAGGTCCGTCCTCGAACGGCGCAGGCGCTCGCCGCATCCATTCGATCGCCTCGTCGAGCGACTTCGTCTGGATGATCCAGAAGCCCGCGATGAGCTCTTTCGTCTCGGCGAACGGACCGTCGACGACCGAGCGCTTGCTGCCGTCGAAGCGGATGCGCGCGCCTTTCGAGCTCGGATGCAGGCCTTCGCCTTCGAGCATGACGCCGGCCTTGACGAGCTCCTCGTTGAACTTGCCCATGTCGGAAATCAGCTTCTCGCTCGGCATCACGCCGGCTTCGGATTGCTCGTTCGCGCGGACCATCACGATGAAACGCATGTCGTTCTCCTTCGGTTCGGTTTGCGAGCCCGATTCGGGCTCCTGATGGTTCGTCGAACGGGCGCGGACGAAATCGACAGAAAATCGGAAAATATTTTTCGACGCCATTTCAGGCAGTTGGCCGCGCCCTCATGAGCGCTCGGCCCTCTCTCCCGCTTGCGGGAGAGGGCTGGGGTGAGGGAAGTCTCGGGAAAGCGCTCGGCATAGAGAACCAACGGCGCTGGGTCCCTGCCTGCGCAGGGACGACGATGAGCTTATTAACTCTTCAGCTTGTAACCCGTCCGAAAGACCCACCACACCGCGACGAGGCACAACGCCAGAAACACGAGCGTCATCGAAAGGCTGATGCCGACATCGACATCCGCGACATCGAAGAAGCTCCAGCGAAACCCGCTGATCAGATAGACGACCGGATTGAACAGCGTGATCTTCTGCCAGATCGGCGGCAGCATGCCGATCGAGTAGAACGCGCCGCCGAGGAACGTCAGCGGCGTCATGATCATCAGCGGAATCACCTGCAGCTTCTGGAAATCGTCGGCCCAGAGCCCGATGACGAAGCCGAACAGGCTGAACGAAACCGCTGTCAGCACGAGGAACGCGGCCATCCAGAACGGATGCTCGATGTGATACGGCACGAAGAAGCGAGCCGTGATCAGGATCAAGACGCCGAGCATCACCGATTTCGTCGCGGCCGCGCCGACGTAGCCGACGACCGCCTCGAACGGAGAAACCGGCGCCGACAGAAGCTCGAAGATCGTACCGGCCCATTTCGGCATGTAGATGCCGAACGATGCGTTCGAGATGCTTTCGTTGAGCAGCGACAGCATGATCAGCCCCGGGATGATGAACGCGCCGTAGCTGACGCCGCCGATCTCGCCCATGCGCGAGCCGATCGCGGCGCCGAACACGATGAAATAGAGCGACGTCGAGAGCACCGGCGACGCGATGCTCTGCGTGATCGTGCGGAACGTGCGCGCCATCTCGAAGCGATAGATCGCGCGGATCGCGTGGACATTGATCGCGATCGCGCTCATGCGGCAACCTCCCTGCGGCCCGAATGCACGAGGGAAACGAAGATGTCCTCGAGCGAGGACTCGCTCGAATGAAGATCCTTGAAGTCGATGCCCTGCTCGCTCAGCCTTTTGAGCAGCGCCGCGATGCCGGTCTCGCGCGTCTGCGTGTCGAACGTGTACGTCAGCGTCACGCCGTCCGGCGAAAGCTCCAGCGGCAAGTCGGCGAGCGCATCCGGCACCTTGTCGAGCGGATGCTGCAGGCTGAGCGCAAGCTGCTTCTTGCCGAGCTTTCGCATCAGCGCGGTCTTCTCCTCGACGACGATGAGCTCGCCCTTGCTAACGACGCCGATGCGATCGGCCATCTCCTCGGCTTCCTCGATGTAGTGCGTCGTCAGGATGATCGTGACGCCGCTCTCGCGAAGCTCGCGCACCATGTTCCACATGTCGTGGCGCAACTCGACGTCGACGCCCGCGGTCGGCTCGTCGAGAAAGAGAATCTCGGGCTCGTGCGACAGCGCCTTCGCGATCAGCACGCGCCGCTTCATGCCACCCGAGAGCGACATGATCTTCGAATCCTTCTTGTCCCAGAGCGAAAGCGCGCGCAGTACCTTTTCGAGATGCGCGGGATCCGGTGCCTTGCCGAAAAGCCCACGCGAGAAGCGCAGCGTCGCCCAAACCGATTCGAACGCGTCGGTCGAAAGCTCCTGCGGCACGAGACCGATCTTCGCGCGAGCGGCGCGATAGTCCCCGACGATGTCATGGCCGTCGACAGTTACCGTGCCTTCGCTCGGCGTCACGATCCCGCAGACGATCGAGATCAGCGTCGTCTTGCCGGCGCCGTTCGGCCCGAGCAGCGCGAAGATCTCGCCGCGGCGGATGTCTAAATCGACGCGCTTCAGCGCTACGTGACCGCTCTTGTACGTCTTGCCGAGGCCCTTGATCGAGACGATCGGCGCGCTCGCGCTCCATCCGGACGATTCAGAATCGCGTTGCATGAAGTCTCCATTTCTCGCGAATGCGGCGCGGCGACGCCGCAGGGCTGCGCCGAGCGCGGCATCATAAGGGCATGGCGGCCGAGGCGCGCATTTCAAGCACGATCCGTCGTCCATGAACCTCGGGCCACCGACGACACGCCTTGCGCCCTGCGCCGCGGAATGCTGTGATCCGCGCTCGTGACCGGCAACGACATCCATCGCACGATCGACGCCGTCTGGCGCATCGAATCGGCGCGCGTGATCGCGAGCCTCGCGCGCGTCGTGCGCGACGTCGGACTCGCCGAGGAGCTCGCGCAGGACGCTCTCGTCGCCGCGCTCGAGCAGTGGCCCGAGAGCGGCGTGCCGGACAATCCCGGCGCGTGGCTCACGGCCGCCGCGAAGAACCGCGCGATCGACCGCATCCGCCGCACGAAGCTCATCGAGCGCAAGCACGAGGAGATCGGCCACGAAATCGAATCGGATCAGGCGGATCTCGCAGCCGCGCTCGAAACGGCAATCGACGACGACATCGGCGACGACCTGCTGCGGCTCGTCTTCACTGCGTGCCATCCCGTGCTCTCGGCCGAAGCGCGCACGGCGCTGACGCTGCGTCTTCTCGGCGGCCTCACGACCGACGAAATCGCACGCGCGTTCCTCGCGACGGAGCCGACGATCGCGCAGCGCATCGTGCGCGCGAAGCGCACTCTCTCCGAAGCAAACGTTCCGTTCGAGGTACCTCGCGGCGACGATCGCACCGCGCGGCTCGCATCGGTGCTCGAAGTCATCTATCTCATTTTCAACGAAGGCTACTCGGCGACCGGGGGCGATGACTGGATGCGGCCGCAACTCTGCGAAGACGCGCTGCGGCTCGGCCGTATCCTCGCCGAGCTGATGCCGATGGAGCCCGAAGTGCATGGGCTCGTCTCGCTCATGGAAATCCAGGCCTCGCGCGCTCGCGCACGCACCGCGCCCGACGGCACGCCGATCCTGTTGCTCGACCAAGACCGCTCGCGCTGGGATCGCCTGCTGATCCGCCGCGGGCTCGCGGCGCTCGAACGGGCGAAACGGCTCGGCAGCACGCAGGGACCGTATGCGCTGCAAGCGGCGATCGCCGCGTGTCATGCGCGCGCGACGAGCGCCGACGAAACCGACTGGCAGCGCATCACGGCGCTCTATTCCGCGCTGTCGCAACTCGTGCCGTCGCCGGTCGTCGAGCTCAATCGCGCGGTCGCGATTTCGATGGCGTTTGGGCCGGCGGCGGGGCTTGCGCTTGTCGATACGCTGCGCGAGGAGCGCGCGCTCGAGAATTACCATTTGCTGCCGAGCGTGCGCGGTGATCTCCTGTCGAAGCTGGAACGCTACGACGAAGCGCGCAGTGAATTCGAGCGTGCTGCGGCGATGACGCGCAACGAACGCGAGCGCGTGCTGCTGCTCGAACGTGCCGCTGATTGCGGATCCCGATCTGCTGCGTGATCCGTGACCGCGAAACCCATAGGGTGGGCCTAGGCCCACCATGATTCCACGGGTTGAAAGTGTGGTGGGCCAAGGCCCACCCTATGCGCTACTCCTGGAGCGCGCCGCCGATTGCGAATCGAAGTCCGCCGCGTAGCGGCTGTTCCCCCTCTCCCGCTTGCGGAAGAGGGCTGGGGTGAGGGCATTCGGAGCGAAACACTTCACTCCGACGCTGCCCTCACCCGCCGCATTCGCGGCGGCCTCTCCCACAAGCGGGAGAGGCGAACAGCGAACGCTAGTCGCTTTTCGGTGGGCACACGCGAAACGCGACGCTGATCCGCCCACCCACCGGCGCCTTCGTCTTCGCGACGCCGTGCGTGTAATGCGACTGGCTCGACCAGCTCATGACGAGCAGGCTCCCGGCTTCGAGATCGATCGGCAACGTGGGCTTGCCCGGCGTCTTCGAACGAATCAGCATGCGCCGCGTCGAGCCGAGCGACACGAGCGCGATCGGCTCGCCTTTGACGAGCTCGCCGAGCCGATCGTTGTGCGGAGCGACGCTGTCGTTGCCGTCGCGATAGAAATTGAGCCCGACGCTGTTGAACGGCGCGCCGAGCGCTTCGCTCAGGCGACGTGCGAGCCCCGCGATTGCAGATGCACCATCCGCGTCGATGCCTTCCGCTTCGCCCGAAACGAGCTCCGCCAGCGAGAAATGCGCCGTCAGCCGCGGCACGTCGACTTCGCGCTCGTACATCACGCGCCGGTTCGCATGCCAGTCGACGCCATTGCGCAGCGCGGCGAACGCGGCTTCGGCTTCATCGGCCGATACGAACCTTTCGTAGTACGTGACACGCCCACGCTCGCCGTCGACGAGCGCAAGCGGCGCGTCGAAGAGACCGAACTGCGTCATTGCGACTCGCTGTGCCCGATCGCGGCGTCGTTCTCGAGCGCCGCGAGCAGTGCGACATCGGCCTCGCGATCGGGACCGCGCAGGAGCTTCGCGCGCGCGATCGCTTGGGTCGGCTCGTCCATCGCTTCGAGCAGCGCGACCTCGCCCGCGACGAGCTTCGCGACCGGCACGCCGTCGCGATAGAGCACGCGCGAGCCGGTCACCGCCGGAATCGTCGTGCCCGCGAGCAGGCTGCCGACGAGATTCAAGGGATCGGCGCCGCAGACTGCAATCCATTGGCCGTCGGCCTTCTTCTGCCGGATCGCGCGCAACGCCGCGACCGCCTCGGGCAGTGCGAACTGCTCGCCCGAAAGACCCGCGATGAAGCGTCCGCCGCGAATCTCGCCGCGCGCTTCGAGCCGGTGGAACACGCGGATCAGATCGCGCCACGGCGGCAGCCAAGCGGCTTCGGTAGCGAGGAGGCGCCAGCAGACGACGCCGTAGCGCTTCAGCAACGTGCGCGCGACGAGCTCGGTGACGTCGCCCTCGCTCTTCTCTTTCGTCGCCGAAACGCGGCGCACGACGGCCCAGCGGCCTGCGTCCGCAATACCGAACAGCGACGCGCGGCGGCCGCGACGACGGCTCGTCGGCGGACGCTTGCTCGACGGCACCAGCAGCGCACGCAAGCCCGAGAAACTGTCGCTCGTCACGAGCCCGCTCGCGACGAGCTCGCCGAGCGCATCTTCGAGCTCGGTGTGCAACAAGCGCGTGCCGCTCAGCATCTCGTCGAAGAACGACGCGCCGTGATCGCCGAGATATTCCGCGACCGCTTTCGCGCGCGATGACACCGCGGGTTCGGCGCCGGGCGCAAGGCCGCCGAGCGTGCTCCAGTCGGCGAGATGACGGCGTTGCAAGAGCACGATCGGCGTCGCCTTGACCGGCCCCGCGCTCGACTGCTTCGCCGTATCGTTCTGCGCAATCTTGCCGCCGCGAAGTCGCGCCCAGAGCACGCGGCCGCTCCGGCAGAGATCGTCGAGCCATGAGATTTCGTAACCCGCGACGCGCGCGGGAATCAGCTCGCTTTCCCACGCGCCGGCCGGCGCCTCGAAGCCTTCGAGCTGCGCGAGCACGCTCGCGAGCGCGTCGGGTCCGCTGACGCGCGCATCGGGCGCGACGTGCTGCCACGACGCGAGGAATCGCATGAAATCGCGCGCCTCGACCGGCTCGATCTCGCGGCGAAGGCGTCGCACGGTGTAGCGATGGATGCGCGCGAGCAGACGGCGCTCGCACCATTCGGTCTCGCTCGTTCCCGGCGTGAACTGGCCGCGCATGACGTAGCCCTCGCCTTCGAGCGCGGCAAGCGCGATGTCGATGTCGGAGGTTTCGAGACCGATCGACGCGGAAAGATCCGCGACGCGCACCGGACCGAGACCGGTCAGGCGCGAGCGCAGGATTTCGACGAGAGCCTTGTCGAGCGTCCATTCGGCGTTCGCGTATTCCGCAGGCGCTTCGATCGCGGGAATGCGCTCGGCATTCGGATGGATCGCAGCGAATTGCGGCAGACGTTCGGCAGCGACCCACAAAATTCCGTCGTTCCCGCGAAAGCGGGAACCTAGCGCCTCTGCTTCAGCCGCCGAAGGCGCTGGGTCCCCGCCTTCGCGGGGAAGACGAAGGCGGGTCGCGCGACGCGCAGCCGCGAGCGCATCGAGCAATCGATCCCACCCCGGATTCCGCGCGACCTCCTCCGCCGTCACGAATCCGAGCGTCATCAGCGCATCGTGCATCTCGTCCGCCGAACGCGCCTCGGGCCACGCTTCCTCGCGCACGCCCTCGATCGCCTCGACGTCGAGCTGCCCGAAATCCGCCGCGGTCGCGGGATCGACCCAGCGCCGGCTCGTGACGGCTTGCGTGCGGCGCTCTTCGAGCGGCGCGTCGTCGAGATACGCGTACGGCCGCGCGCTCAGCACCTCGGCCGCGAGCGGCGAAGGTTCGGTCAGATCGCGCGCGACGATGCGGATCTCGCCGGATTCGAGCCCACGCAGGAGACGCTCGAACCCGTCGATGTCCATCGCATCGTGAAGGCAGTCGTAAAGCGTCTGCGAGACGAGCGGATGATCCGGAATCTGTCGCTCGCCGACGATGTTCTCGAGGCACGCGACCTGATCCGGAAACACCGTCGCGAGGAGATCCTCGCCTTTCATGCGCTGCAATTGCGGCGGTACTTTGCTTCCGCTCTGGAAGCGCGGGAGCGCAAGCGACGCGGTCGCGTTCCAGCGCCAGCGTACGCCGAACATCGGCGCGTCGAGCAGCGCCTGGATCAGCACGTCGCGCGCGGTGTTCGAGTGCAGGAATTTCGCGACGTCCTCGAGCGGAAAGCTGTGGCTCGTCGAGAGCGACAGGATGATCGCATCCTCGGTCGCCGCCGCCTGCAACTCGAAATTGAACGTGCGGCAGAAGCGCTTGCGAAGCGCGAGACCCCACGCGCGATTGACGCGACTCCCGAGCGGCGAATGGATGATGAGCTGCATGCCGCCCGATTCGTCGAAGAAGCGCTCCATCGCAAGCTCGGTCACGGTCGGCAGCACGCCGAGCGCGGCCTTCGCGCTCGCGAGGTATTCGGCGATCTGCCGCGATGCGATCTCGCCGAAGCCGCGTTCGTGATCGAGCCAGTCGATCGTTTCGGTTAGTCCGTCGTCGAGCTTCGCCGCGACGTCCTCGCGCAGGCGCGAAACCGAATGCGAAAGCTCCTCGGTGCGGCCCGGCGCCTCGCCGAGCCAGAACGGAATCGTCGGCGGCGCGCCTTGCGCGTCCTCGACGCGCACGCGGCCGCGCTCGACGCGCAGGATCCGGTACGACATGTTGCCGAGCTGGAAGATATCGCCGGCGAGGCTCTCGACCGCGAAATCCTCGTTGACGGTGCCGATCATCGTCGCTTCGGGCTCGAGCACGACGTCGTAATCGGCTGTATCTGGAATCGCGCCGCCGGACGTGATCGCCGTCAGCCGCGCGCCGCGTCTGGCGCGCAGCACGCCGTTGACCGCATCGCGATGGAGATACGCGCCGCGCTGCCCGACACGCGTTGAATAGCCGTCGGCAAGCATGCGCACGACCGCGTTGAAATCCTCGCGTTTCAGCGTCGAGTACGGATACGCGCTCCGCACGAGCTCGTACAGCGCATCCTCGGTCCATTCCTGGCACGCGACTTCGGCGACGATCTGCTGCGCGAGCACGTCGAGCGCGTTCGGGATGATCGCGAGCGCATCGAGCTCGCCGCGGCGCACCGCGTCGAGCAGCGCGGCCGATTCGACGAGCTCGTCGCGCGACAGCGGGAAAAGACGCCCTTTCGGCAATCCGCCGACGTCGTGGTTCGCGCGACCGACGCGTTGCAGGAACGCCGCGATCGAGCGCGGCGAGCCGATCTGGCAGACGAGATCGACATCGCCGATGTCGATGCCGAGCTCGAGCGATGCGGTCGCGACGAGCGCATGCAATTCGCCCCGCTTCAGGCGCTGCTCGGCATCGAAGCGCAATTCCTTCGCAAGGCTGCCGTGATGCGCGGCGACGGCTTCCTTGCCGAGACGCTCGCTGAGATGCTTCGACACGCGCTCGCTCATGCGGCGCGTGTTGACGAAGATCAGCGTCGTCGTGTGCTGGCGGATCAACGCTTCGAGCTTGCCGTAGACCTGTTCCCAGACGTCGCCTGACATGACGGCTTCGAGCGGCGCGTCAGGCAGTTCGAGCGCGAGATCACGCTCGCGGACGTGGCCGGTGTCGACGATCTTGCAAAGCTCGTTGTTCATAACAACTTCGTCGTCCCCGCGAAAGCGGGAACCTGGCGCCTCTGCTCCAGCCGCCGAAGGCGCTGGGTCCCCGCTTTCGCGGGGACGACGAAGCGTGAGCTCGTCGGGACGAATGATCTCGGGTAGCTCACCCTGCGATCCCGTCAGAAACTTCGCAACCTCCTCGATCGGCTTCTGCGTCGCGGACAGGCCAATGCGCGTCACGCGCCGCCCGCACAGCGCATCGAGCCGTTCGAGCGACAGCGCGAGATGGCTTCCGCGCTTGTTCGGCGCGAGCGCATGCGCCTCGTCGACGATGACCGTGCGCGTCGTCGACAGCATGCGCCGTCCCGATTCCGAACCGAGCAGGATGTAGAGCGATTCCGGCGTCGTCACGACGATGTGCGGCGGCCGCTTGCGCATGCGGTCGCGATCGGCCTGCGGCGTGTCGCCGGTGCGCACCATCGTGCGGATCTCGACGTCGGGCAGCCAGAGCTGCAAGAGCTCGTCGCGGATGCCGGCGATCGGCACCTCGAGATTGATGCGCACGTCGTTCGAGAGCGCCTTCAGCGGCGAGACGTAGACGACGGAGGTTTCGTCCGGCAACGCCGCCTCGACGCCGCGGCGAACGAGATCGTCGATCGCCGCGAGAAAGGCGGCCAGCGTCTTGCCCGAGCCCGTCGGCGCCGCGATCAGCGTGTTCCGGCCCGAGCGAATCGCCGGCCACGCCTCGACCTGCGCGGGCGTCGGCGACGGAAACGTACGCCGGAACCAGTTCGCGACGGCGGGATGGAAGGAATCGAGCGGCATGGTCGTATTGTGCGCGCGAGCGTCTCAGATCCTGAAACGGCCCGCGGTCCGGAAATATGCGACCGTTCGGGGTCCATCCCAAGGTGCGCCACGGAGACTCTTCTCCCACTGCGCGGTAGAAGGTGCCGGCAGGCGGATGAGGGCAATCTTGAGAGTGCGTTGCGCGCCTGCCCTCACCCTATCCTCTCCCGCAAGCGGGAGAGGGTAAAGCCGGTTCAGGTTTCGATAAGGCCGTTACGCACCGCAATCAGCGTCAGCTCCGACTGATTCGCCGCGCCGAGCTTCTGCTTGATGTTGTAGAGATGCGTGCCGACCGTGTTCGGCGAGAGCGACAGCGTCTCGGCGATGCGGCTCACCGTGGCGCCGCGCGCGAGCTGGATGAACACGGCGAACTCGCGCTCGGAAAGCGCCTCGACCTCGCCGCCGAGCTCCTGCGAGGCGAGCTTTCTTGCGATCTCGGAATCGACGTAGATGCGGCCCGCGGCGATCGCCGTGACGGCATCGATCAATTCCTCCGGCGCGCTGCGCTTGCAAAGATAACCGAGTGCGCCGGCCTTGAGCACGCGCTTGGGATGCGCGGTGTCCTCGTGCGCCGAAAGCACGAGCACGCGCGCATCGTTGTCGCGCGCGACGAGCCGGCGCACGGTTTCGATGCCGCCCATGCCCGGCATCGAGAGATCCATGATCAGGACATCCGGACGGATCTCGGGATAGCGGTGATAAGCCTGCTCGCCATTCTCGGCCTCGCCGACCACCTCGATCAGCGGATTCAGCGAAAGCAGCATGCGGAAACCGACGCGGACGACCGCGTGATCGTCGACCAGCATGACGCGGATCTTCTCTCTCTCCATCGTCATTCGAGCGGCAGACGCGCGAAGACGCGCGTGCCTCCGTCGTCTCGATTGCCGATCTCGATCTCGCCGCCGAGCGAGCGAGCGCGCTCGCGCATGCCGCGCACGCCGAATCTTCCGGCGCGCTGCCAGTCGTCCGCGAGGCCGCGGCCGTCGTCGGTCACTTCGAGAGAGAGCGCTTGCGCGTCCGATTCGAGACGGATTCCGATCCGCTGCGCGTCGGCGTGGCGAAGCACGTTCGTTACGGCTTCCTGCACGATGCGGTAGATCGCGAGCGCGTAACTTTCGCCGAGCCCTTCCGGCAATGATCCGACCGCGAGCGAGAACGCGATCTCCGGATGCAGGCGACGCCATTCGGCGACGCGCTCGACGAGCGCTTCGCGAAGGTCGAGCGCATCGAGCGCGAGCGGTCGAAGACGCGGGATCAGCTCGTGCGTCGCCGAGTGAAGCTTCGCGGCGGTGTCGGCGATCAGCTGCGCGGTCGCGCGCACGGCGCCGACATCGGACGTCTCGCGACGCGCCAGCGACAGCGCGAGGCTGCGGATCGCGGTCACGCTCTGGCTCGTCTCGTCGTGCAATTCGCGCGCGATCGCGGCGCGCTCCTCCTCGATGCGCGATTGCACGATCTCGGCAAGCTCGCGGCTCTCGGCGAGCCGCAGCCGCGCGTCGGCGGCTTCGGCGCGCGCGTTGAGGTTCTCCTCGATCGCGGCGGCCATGCGATTGAACGCGTGCGCGATGCGCCCGGCTTCGGCGCCGGCGAGTGGCGGCAGGCGCGTGTGGAATGCGCCGCGCTCGACCTCGGCGAGACCGCGCTCGATCTCGCGGAACGGCTCGGTTGCACGCCGCGCGAGCCAGAACACGACGAGATTGCCGAGCACCAGCACGATCGCGCCCGATTCGAGCAGCGTGACGGTGTCGTCCCAGCCGTCGAGCACGGCGCGCGAAGCGTTCGCCTCGACCGTCAGCGTCGAGTCGTAGAAGCGCAACTCGCTTCGCATCGGCTCGGGCGACACGAGCGCCGCGTACCAGGCTGGCGCGTTCCGGCCCGGCTTGTACGGCGACGGCGGCGAGCGGTAGATCTCGTGCCCCGTGTCGTCGCGAAGCGCGATCTCGGTCGAGCGAACGCGCCCGAGCCGCTCGAGCGATTCGAGCACGATCGGCGTGCTCGTTCGCGCGTACGTGTTGACGAAAAATCCAAGCAGATGCGTCGCCACGCGATTGGCCGCCTCGGTCTCCTCGCGCACGCTGCGGCGCGTATCGACGAGCTGGAACGCGAGCATGATCAGCGTGAACGCGACGATGACCGCCGCCAGCAGCAGGTTGATCCGGAGGCGAAGGCTCATGCATCCGCTCGCGATGGCCACGAAGGAATGGCGTGTCGCATCGGATCGATGCTACCGCATCCGGCGGCGTGTGATGCGCAGCGGCGGCACGCGAAAGCTGTGCGTCGCTTTCGCGAGCAGGCCTTTCACTTCTCCCGCTTGCGGGAGACAAATCGGCAGGATTGCCGATTTGCACGGCGGAGCCGCCCGAAGGGCGAGGTGCAGGGATGCACCGAGTGAACTCGGCGGGCAGCGCCGGATGAGGGAAGCTCTCGAGACCGCGAACCGGCTTGCCCTCACCCTGCCCTCTCCGCAAGCGGGAGACGGGAAAAAGCGATGCTACGCGACGCTCGCTTCAACCCGGCTTCGCAGGCAATCCGCGCAGGCGCTCGACGAGCGCGTCGACGAACGCGGCCGGAAGCTCGGCGCTGACCGGCACGCACCAGACATCCTCGCCGGCGAACGCGACGCACTTGATCGCGTCCTTCTCGGTCATCAGCACCGGCAGCGTGTCGGCGAACGCGATATCGCTCGCGACGAACGCGTGATGATCCGGAAACGGATGCGGAATCACCTCGATGCCGCGCGCCTGCAAGCCCGCGAAAAAACGTCCGGGATTACCGATCGCCGCGACCGCGTGCACGCGCTGGCGTGCGAACGATGCAAGCGGGCGTGCGCGCGACGCGCCGGCCACCGCGACGGCCATCTCGCCGGCAAGCCGCATCGCGATCTCGCCGGGCTCGGCGCGCGCGCCGTTGCAGATTCGGAAGTCGACGCTTTCCGACCGGTCGAGCGGCTCGCGCAACGGGCCCGCCGGCAGGAGCCGCTCGTTGCCGAAGCGGCGCTGGCCGTCGATGACGCAGATCTCGATGTCGCGCGCGAGCGAGGGATTCTGAAGCCCATCGTCGGCGATGACGACGTTCGCACCGTGTTTCGCCAGCAGCGCGGCGGCGCGAGCGCGAGCGCGTCCTACCGCAACCAGCGCGCCGGTGCGGCGACGGATCAGGCTCGGCTCGTCGCCGTAACGGCGCGGATCGGGATGCTCGTCGAGAAGACTCGCTGCGCGCTCGCTGCCGCCGTAGCCGCGGCTGACGACGCCAGGACGGAATCCCCGCGCGCGCAAGGCTTCGACGAGCGCGATCGCGAGCGGCGTCTTGCCGCTGCCGCCGACCGTGAGATTGCCGACGACGATGACCGGAACGCCGATGCGCGCC
>DASZWL010000244.1:0-8164 GCA_035546695.1 Rhodanobacteraceae bacterium
GGCGCCACGCAGGTCTATTCGTGGACCGACGCGAACGGCGTCAAGCATTTCTCCGATTCCCCGCCGCCGGCGCACGTGACCGCGACGAAGATCAAGGTGCGGGGACAGCTGACGACCGATACGTCCGGCGACGTCGCGAAGAGCACGTCCGGCGAAGGTGCGGCGACGGAGTCTGCCGTGCCGAAGAACAGCGGTCCCTCGCTCGCCGCCGCCGCGGGCTATGCGCCCGAGGACATCAAGCGCAATTGCGAGATCGCGCGGCAGAACCTCGCGACGATCGACAAGCAGGCCGTGCCGACCGACCAGAACGGCACTCCGCTCGATCCGAAGCAGGCCGAGAACCACGACCGCCAGCTCGACAAGGCGAACCAGCAGATCAAGCTCTTCTGCGGATCGTGACGCGCCTCGGCGCGCCGTGAGGCGTGCGGCGCGGCGTTTCGGATCGTCCCGTGAAGGCTTCGCACATCCTGTTGCTCGTCACGGCGATCGCCGGCGCGGGCGCCCTCGTCTGGCGCTTCCGTCCGGACTGGCTGCCGGACCTCGTTGCGAAACGCCTGCCGGCATCGCCCGTCGAGGCGCCGCCGCTCTACAAGTGGCGCGATGCCAGGGGACGCCTCAACGTGACTTCGACGCCTCCGGCGGATCGGCCGTATGAGGTCGTTCGCTACGATCCGAAGACGAATGTCGTGCCGAGCGGATCGACGCCGCGCTGAATCCTTTCGCCGTCATCCCGGCGAAGGCCGGGATCCAGCTTTCGTCCGATTCGCGCGCTGCAGAAGCAGAAACTGGATCCCGGCCTTCGCCGGGATGACGGCAGATCGGACCATATTGCGCTGCTGCTAGAATCCGCGACCCCCGATTGCCCGAGCTTCACGCATGCGTCTTTCGCGTTTCCACCTCGCGACCGTCAAGGAAGTCCCGGCCGACGCCGAGATCGCCAGCCATCGGCTGATGCTGCGCGCCGGCATGCTGCGCAAGCTCGCGGCCGGCGTCTACACGTGGAGCCCGCTCGGCTTGCGCGTCCTCAAGAAGGTCGAAGCGATCGTGCGCGAGGAAATGAATCGCGCCGGCGCGATCGAGCTCTTGATGCCGTCGATCCAGCCGAAGGAGCTCTGGGACGAAACCGGCCGCTGGGAAAAATTCGGCGGACAGCTCTTGAAGATCCGCGATCGCAAGGACGCCTGGTACTGCTACGGCCCGACGCACGAGGAAGTCGTCACCGACTTCGCGCGCAACGAGCTGAAAAGCTACAAGCAGCTGCCGGTCAACTTCTACCAGATCCAGACGAAGTTCCGCGACGAGATCCGTCCGCGCTTCGGCGTCATGCGCGCGCGCGAATTCCTGATGAAGGATGCGTACTCGTTCCATCTCGACGAAGCCTCGCTGGCCGACGAATACCGCAACATGTACGAGACGTACGCGCGGATCTTCACGCGGCTCGATCTCAGGTTCCGCGCCGTGCAGGCCGACACCGGCGCGATCGGCGGCAACGCGAGCCACGAGTTCCAGGTGCTCGCGGATTCGGGCGAGGATGCGATCGCGTTCTCGACCGATTCCGACTACGCCGCGAACATCGAGATGGCCGAAGCGGTCGCGCCCACGACGCCGCGTCCCGCGCCGGCCGCCGCGCTCGAGCGTGTCGATACGCCGGCGCAGAAGACGATCGACGAGGTGTGCGCGTTCCTCAAGGTCGATCCGAAAGCGTGCATCAAGACGATCCTCGTGCGCGGCAACGACGGGCTCGTCGCGCTCTGCGTGCGCGGCGATCACGAGATCAACGAAGTGAAAGCCGTGCGGCTCGCCGAGCTTCCGGGCGAATCCGCGCTCGCCGACGAGGCGTCGATCCTCGCCGCGACCGGCGTGAAGCCCGGTTTCATCGGACCGGTCGGTTTGCCGGAATCGATTCCAGTCATCGTCGACCGGAGTGCCGCCGTCGTCGCCGACTTCGTCTGCGGCGGCAACCAGGACGGCACGCACTTCCGCGGCGCGAACTGGGATCGCGATGCGCGCATCACGCGCGTGGCGGATATTCGCAAGATCGTCGAGGGCGATCCGTCTCCGGACGGCAAAGGCACGCTCGCGATCGCGCGCGGCATCGAGGTCGGTCACGTGTTCCAGCTCGGCTCGAAGTACGCCGAGGCGATGGGCGCAACGGTGCTCGACGACGCCGGCAAGGCCGTCGTCATGCAGATGGGCTGCTACGGCATCGGCGTCAGCCGTATCGTCGCCGCCGCGATCGAGCAGAACCACGACGACGCCGGCATCGTCTGGCCCGAGCCGATGGCGCCGTGGCGCGTCGCGGTCTGTCCGATCAACGCGCATCAGAGCGAAGCCGTGCGCGAAGAATCCGAACGGCTCTATCGCGAGCTCTGCGATCGCGGCATCGAAGCCGTGCTCGATGATCGCGGATTGCGGCCCGGCCCGATGTTCGCCGACATCGAGCTGATAGGCATTCCGCATCGCGTCGTCGTCAGCGAGCGCGGTCTCGCCGCCGGGACGTTCGAATATCGGCGGCGCAACGAAAGCGAGAATCGCGCGCTCACCCGCGATGAGCTATTCGAGCGCCTGAACCCATAGGGTGGGCATCAGCCCACTATTTGCGTGCATTCGAAAAAAGGTGGGCTGAAGCCCACCCTATGCCACTATGGAACGATGACGCGATCGGGTCGCGACGTTCAGGTCCCGCGCCGGCCAAGCGCTCGCAGGCGGCCGATCGCGCCGCCGATGCGGCCGAAGCCGCGGGCACGGCCGAACCATCCGCCGAGCTTGCCTGCGACCGTGTAATCGCGACGCAACTCCGCAAGCTCGATCTCGCGACGGTCGGCGATCGACGCTTCCCAGCGACGTCGGATCGCCTGCTGCTGAACCTTGCTGCGCAGCTGGTTGCGATACGCCTCGGGAAGATCCTCGCGCAGCAGCGTGTTCGAATCGCGCAGGATGAAGCGGCCGATCCGGTCGTAGAGATTCTCGCCGACTTCTCCGGCCGGCACCGATTTCGTCACGGTGCCGAGCCCTTCGAGATTCTCGAAGCGAATGCGCAACTGTCCGCCGTCGACGTCGGCCTGGAAATGCGCGCTGAGCGGAATGCGGCCTTTCGCGCGGAACGTCGCGGCGACGATGTCGCCCGACGCGTCCTTGCGCACCGCCTGCATGCCGCCGACGCGATGGCGCTGGAACGATCCCGCGAGCGCCTTGATGCGGCTCGCGCCTTCGACGACGACAGACGGGCATTCGTCCGTTGCGATCGCGCAGTCGAAATCGAGGACGATTTCGCGCGACGACGGCTGGCGGCGATCGTCCAGGCGATATTCGTGCTCGATATAACCGACGATTTCGCCGTAACCCGGCACCTGATATCGGAGCGGAGTGCGCGGGCGCACTGCCCTCACCTTTTCGATCAGTTCCGAGAGGAAGGCGTGCAACGCATCGAGCGCAGGCTCGAGCCGCGTGCGGTAGGCCGCTTCGCGCTCGGCCTTGCGTTGCGAGGAATCCTCGCCGGAATCGCGCCGTTTCTGCGCTTCCTGTTCGAGCTCTTCGAGCAATCCCACGCGCATCACCCCCGTCGTTTGCGCGATTCGCGTGCCGCGCCGAATCCTTCCCGATAATCCATACGAGGATCGATTCGGCCATCCCGCGGCGATTTTCAGGTCGAAACCTTAATATCAGGCCGCCGGCGCCGGCAAGCGTCGCAGTCGACGCTATCGGTCTCCATGCCGCCATTTTCAGTGACGACCGGCACAAACTGCGCGAAAGCGCGTTGAGGTACGATGAAAAAGAGCTTGCAGCCGTTTTATCCTGCATCCGCTCGCATTCACGCAATTCCCCACCACGGACCGAGGCAATACCGCATGGCGATCAATATCAGGAATCTGAATCACGCCCAGCTCTCCGACCTGATCCGGCGCGCGAAGGCGCGTCAGGAAGAGCTCGCAAAGGAACGCGCGGTCAAGCTCCGCGAAAAGATCAGCGCGATCATCAAGGCCGAGGGGCTCGCGATCGAGGACGTGTTCGGCGGCGGCGGTCGCCGCGGCGGCGCGCGTCGCAAGGTCAAGCCGAAATACCGCAATCCCGCCGATCCTTCGCAGACCTGGACTGGACGCGGCAAGCGTCCGCGCTGGTTCAGCGCCGCGCTCGCGTCGGGCAGAAAGGAAAAGGATCTGCTGATCGGTTGAGCCGGAGTTTCCTCCGCGACGGAAACGCCGGCCTCGCGCCGGCGTTTTCGCATGCGCTGGCCGCGTCGCGTCGAGCCTCTATAATCGAGACACCGCGCGCACGGCGCCATCGGCCGCCGGCGGCGAGACAGGGACCGCACTCACGCATGAACGAGCCGATCTGGACACCGGGCGAGGAACGCATCGAGCGCGCGAACATGAACCGCTTCATGCGGTTCGTGCGCGAAAGCATCGGCAACGAGGACATCCGCCGCTACGCGCCGCTCTACGATTTCTCGGTGCGCCATCCCGAACGGTTCTGGCCGCTCGTCTGGGAATTCTGCGGGATCCGCGCCTCGGGCGATTTCGAGACGGTGCTCGTCGACGGAGATCGCATGCCAGGCGCGCGCTGGTTTCCGAACGTCAAGCTCAACTTCGCGCAGAACCTCCTGCGCCACAAGGACAATCGCACCGCGCTCGTGTTCCGCAACGAATGGGGACACCAGCGCGAGCTGACCTACGCCGAGCTCCACGCCGAGACGGCCCACATCGCGCGCGCGCTGCGCGAAGCCGGCGTCGGCGTCGGCGATCGCGTCGCCGGATTCATGCCGAACCTGCCGGAGACGATCATCGCGATGCTCGCGGCGACATCGATCGGCGCGACGTGGTCCTCGTGCTCGCCGGATTTCGGCATCAACGGCGTCGTCGATCGCTTCGGCCAGATCGCGCCGAAAGTGCTGTTCACGGCCGACGCGTACGGCTACGGCGGCAAACGCTTCGACTGCTTACAGAAGATCCGTGGCGTGCTCGACAGGATTCCGAGCGTCGAGCGGCTCGTCGTCGTGCCGTATTCGGGCGATGCGCTCGCGCTCGATGGATTGCGCAACGCCGTCAGCTGGACCGATTTCGCCGGCGACGGAGAGCCTGCGATCGCGTTCGAGATGCTGCCGTTCGACCATCCGCTCTACATCATGTATTCGTCCGGCACGACCGGCGTGCCGAAATGCATCGTGCACGGCGCCGGCGGCACGCTGATCCAGCATCTGAAGGAGCTCGTGCTGCACACGGATCTCAAACGCGAGGATCGGCTGTTCTATTACACGACCTGCGGCTGGATGATGTGGAACTGGTTCGTCTCGGGCCTCGCGGTCGGCGCGACGCTGATCCTCTACGACGGATCACCCTCGCATCCCGACGGCAACGCGCTCTGGGATCTCGCCGACGAGGTCGGTATCAGCGTCTTCGGCACGAGCGCGAAATGGATCAGCGCGATCGAGAAAGCCGGCGTCAAACCGCGCGAGACGCACAAGCTGCTTTCGCTGAAGACGATCCTCTCTACCGGATCGCCGCTCGCGCCGGAGAGCTACGATTACGTCTATCGCGACGTGAAAGAGCGCGTGCTGCTCGCCTCGATCTCGGGCGGCACCGACATCATCTCGTGCTTCGCGCTCGGCAATCCGCTGCTGCCGGTCTATCGCGGCGAACTGCAGTGCCGCGGGCTCGGCATGAAGGTCGAAATCCTCGACGAGAACGGCAATGCCGTGCGCGAGCAGAAAGGCGAGCTTGCGTGCGCGGCGCCGTTCCCGTCGATGCCGGTGTTCTTCTGGAACGATCCGGACGGCGCGAAATACCGGAGCGCGTATTTCTCGCGCATCCCGAACGTCTGGTGCCACGGCGATCACGCGCTCCTGACCGAGCACGACGGCGTCGTCATCTACGGCCGCTCGGACGCGACGCTGAACCCCGGCGGCGTGCGCATCGGCACCGCGGAGATCTATCGGCAGGTCGAGCAGATCGAGGAAGTGCTCGAATCGATCGCCGTCGGCCAGCACTGGGACAACGACGAGCGCGTGATCCTATTCGTGCGTCTGCGCGAAGGTGCGACGCTCGACGACGCGTTGCGCGAGCGGATCAGGAAGCGCATCCGCGAGAACACGACGCCGCGCCACGTGCCCGCGAAGATCGTCGCGATCGCGGACATCCCGCGAACGATTTCCGGAAAGATCACCGAGATCGCGGTGCGCGACACGATCAATGGCCTGCCGGTGAAGAATACCGATGCGCTGGCGAATCCTGAGGCGCTGGAGCTGTATCGCGGCATCGCGGATCTCGAGCTTCCATAGCGCCGTGCAGGCCAGCGCAGACGGAATGACGGTATCTGTTTCCCCGTATCGGGACATCGCGATCATCGCCCTGATCGTCGGGCTCGTCACGATGATCGGAAACCTGTTCCACCCCGGCCTCTCGGTCGAAGCCGACGAGGGCTCGTATCTCCTGAACGCGGCTGCTCTGGCCGGCGAGCTGAAGCACTCGGCCCTGACCTTCGAATACGCATCCGGCTACAGCCTGCTGCTGGCGCCTGCATTTTTCTTCTTCGATCATTTCGATCGGATCTACTTCTGGGCGCTGTCCGTCAACGCGCTGCTTGCGGCGACGACAACAATCGCCGTGTTCCGGCTGGTGGCTGTTTTGCATCCCGACGCCGAGCGACCCATTCGTCTGCTGGCATCGGCGTCAGCGGGTTTGTTCGCCCCCTCGCTCGTCATGGCCCAATACGCGATGGCAGATGACGCGCTTATCCCTCTCTACGCATGGGCACTTGCGCTCGCCGCGAGCGGCCTCTCGAAAAACAAGCATCGCGGTTTCGTGATGCTGCTTGGCGGCTCCTGCCTTGGTGCACTGGTTCTCGTGCATGTCCGCGGATTGCCGATGGCCGTCGGAGTTCTGATCGGCTTGCTACCGCTGTTTCGCTTTCGCGAGCTCCGTGGTGGCCTTCTGATCCTCTATGGATCCGCGGTCGCGGTCGCGCTGTTGCATCTGCCGCTGGAGTGGCTCGCGGGCAAGTCTTCGGCGCATCCCGCGACGGGATTCACGACAACTCAGATCCTTGCCCGCTTCAGTTCCTGGCAGGCATGGTTCGGAATGTGCCGAACTGCTGTAGGCGCATCGATGTATGTAGTGGTCGCTTCCCTCGGCTTGGTCATCTTCGCCGCACATCGTCCTCGCGCGCGCCGCGCAACCGAAAGTCGAAGCGAGAATTCGGCGAAGTACATGGTATGGCTCGCGTGCATGCTTGGCTTGCTCGCTTGCATCGCGACGACAGCGATCTTCTTCGCCGTGCCGGCGAGGCTCGATCATGTCGTATACGGCCGATACACCCTTCCGGCGCTCGTGCCTCTCGTTGCTCTCGGTTTCCTGCGACTTTCGGATCGTAACGGCATCGCGTGGAAAAGTGCGACAGCCACCATCGGCATCGGCGTCGCGATGATCGGCGCCGTCGCCGTCCTGCTCTCGGACTGGTATCCGATCCCGAGCCCGGACCATCTGATGCCGCTCAACATCGTGGCGCTCTACGGAGCTCTCGTGCCGCAGCCGCCCGGCCGCATCAACTGGCTTCCTCTCGCCGCCTATTTCGTCGGCGCGAGCGCGATGGTCATCTTTGCGGCCCGACACAGGGCCCGACTTGGAGCCGCCGTTTTCATCGCGCTGAACCTCTGCGTTGCAGCGTTCTTCACTTACAAGTTCACGTTGCCGGGACGAGTGCTCTATGGAAAGATCGACGCCGTGCGCGAGGTCATGCGCAGCTTGGAGGACGCAACGCAAAATCGTCTGTGCATCGCGATCGCATCGTCGCTGAGCGACTGGCGGCGCGTCGACTACGCGGCGCGCTTCTTCGATCATCTCGACGAAAGCACGTCGGTCGATCCGACGACCTGCACGCGCGGCCTGTTCAAACCGATAACGCAGCAGGATGCCGACGAGTCGCTCGCGCTAATCGCAGTTGACGATCGCGTTGCAAGCGCGTCCGATCCTGCCGCAGGACTTTTCGTCGAGGACGGCCCGGCGCTGCGGACTTACGCGCGCTCCCACGCATTGCTTTCGACGCAGGATTATCTCCCTCTGCCGCCCGCGGCGCGTCTCTCGCGCATCGCGATCGATGCCGACGGCGCGAAGACCGTGGCTATCGAAACCGGCGAGACGCGCGAACTAGCCGTCACGGTCGAAAACGCTTC
>DASZWL010000245.1:0-5730 GCA_035546695.1 Rhodanobacteraceae bacterium
CGCGCCGGCGGCGCGCCGACGCTCGCGGTCGGCATGGCGAAGATCCTGCAACGCATCGGCGGCGGCGACGGCATGCTCGCGTTCTGGTATCACTACGCGATCCTTTTCGAGGCGCTCTTCATCCTGACGACGGTCGACGCCGGCACGCGCGTGGGACGCTTCATGATCCAGGAGCTCGCCGGCCTCGCCGTGCCGGGTTTGCGGCGGACGGAATCGTGGATCGCGAACGTCGTCGCGACATTGCTTTGCGTCGGTTGCTGGGGCTGGTTCCTCTATCAAGGCGTCACCGATCCGCTCGGCGGCATCCACACGCTCTGGCCGCTGTTCGGCATCGCGAACCAGATGCTGGCCGCGATCGCGCTGACGCTCGCGTGCGTGTGCCTCGTGCGCATGAAGCAGGGGCGCCATCTCTGGGTCGCGGCGCTGCCGGCGGCGTGGCTCGTCGTCTGCACGTTGACGGCCGGATGGCAGAAGGTGTTCTCGGACGACGCGAAGATCGGCTTCGTCGCGCACGCGCGTCGGTTCTCGGCCGCGATCGAACAGGGCACGGTGCTCGCGCCGGCGAAATCACTCGACGACATGCGGCACATCGTGCGCAACGATTACGTCGATGCGACACTCGCGGCGCTCTTCATGCTGCTCGTCGTCGCGATGATCGCGTTCGGTCTCAGGGCCGCGCTCGCGGCGCGCCGCAGCAGCGTCGCTACTGCGCGCGAGATGCCTTACGTCGCTCTCGCCGGAGCGCGATCGTGAGCACGGACCGCTGGCGGACGCTCTGGCGCCGCGGCATCTTCGCCGCGCGACGAATTGCCGGCGTGCCGGATTACGATGCGTATGTCGCTCACGTCCGCGCGCGACATCCGGAACGTCCGTTGCCGACGCGGGCCGCTTTCTTCGCAGAGCGTCAAAAGGCGCGCTATCGCAGCGGAGGCGGACGCTGCTGCTGAATGGCGGCGCATCATCGCGCCGGGCCTGCTTTCAGAGGAACGCGGCCGCGCCGACACCGAAGCGTTCGGAAAGCGCGCGCATCTGGCGCGCATTGAGCTCGCGCTTGCCGCCGAGGATTTCGGAGACGACGCCCTGGCTGCCGATTTCCGGCAAATCCGACTGTCGCAAGCCATGCTGCTCCATCAGAAATCGCAGTGCTTCGACGCCGGTCGCTTCGGGCAGCACGTAGCCCTTCCGCTTTTCGTATTCGTCGACGAACTCGCCGACCAGGGCGACGAGATCGGCGAGCGCATGCGATTCGTCCGCGCCGCCTGCATCGAGCAGCGCATCCATCGTGCGCACGGCTTTTCTGTAATCACGATCCGAGCGGATCGGACGCAGCGGAACCTCGGCCGCGAGCGCGGTGAAATGTCGGGCGATATCTCGGATGTCGGCGTTCATGGCGTCCACCGGTCGTATTCGGCGTGCGTCATCACGTGACGCACGTAAAGCAGCTGGCGATCGAAATGCACGGCCGCGATCAGCCGATACTTGTTGCCGCCGTCGAACACGTGGAAATCGCCCACGCGATCGACACTACGGAACGACGCCTTCAGATCGGCGAAATGTGCGAGACGGCTCGCCTCGACGCATTTCCGCCAGGCCTTGAGCGGTGCTGTCGCCTCCGGATGAAGCGCCCCGAAATCGACGAGGCGCTTGTTGGAGATGACACGCACGCGAGAGAGCGTATCTCAAATTGAGATATGGCGCAACCGACTCACTCGCCCGCCGAAGTCCACTGCTTCAGCCACGCATTCACGGTGTCGTGCCAGAGCACGCTGTTCTGCGGCTTCAGCACCCAGTGGTTCTCGTCCGGGAAATGCAGGAACTTGCTCGGAATGCCGCGCCGCTGCGCGGCCGTGAACGCGGCGATGCCCTGCTCGACCGGAATGCGGAAATCCTGATCGCTGTGCACGACGAGGATCGGCGCGCGCCAGTTCTTGACGTGGTCGATCGGATTGAATTTCTCGTAGGCCTCCGGATCCTCGTACTGCGTCTTGCCGCCGTGCTCCCACTCGTCGAACCAGAGCTCTTCGGTCGCATAGGACATCATGCGGCCGTCGAACACGCCGTCGTGCGCGATGATGCACTTCCACGGATCGTTCCAGTTGCCGGCGATCCAGTACGCCATGTAGCCGCCGTACGAAGCGCCGAGCGCGCAGGCGCGATCGCCGTCGAGGAAGCGGTATTTCTTCAGCGCCGCGGCCCAGCCGAGCTTCAGATCCTCGACCGGCGCGCCGCCCCAGTCGCCGGAGATTGCATCGGTGAATTTCTGCCCGTAGCCGGTCGAGCCGTGGAAATTGATCGTGACGACCGCGAAGCCCTGGCCCGCGTACGTCTGCGGATTCCAGCGGTAGTGGAAATCGTTCGTCATCGCGTTCTGCGGGCCACCGTGGATGATGAATGCGACCGGATACTTCTTGTTCGCCTTGAAGCCGACCGGCTTCACGACGTAACCCTGCACGCTGTCGCCGCCGGCGCCCTTGAACGTGAACCAGTCAGCGTCGCCGAAGCGGATGTCGCGCAGGCGCTCGGCGTTGAAGCGCGTGATCTGCTTCAGGCGCTTGCCGTGCGCGTCGGCCGCGTAGAGATCGGTCGGATGCTTGAAGTCCTGCTTTGCGACGACGGAACCCTTGCGGCCGACGTCGAAGCCGGTGACCGTTCCCTGCGCGACGAGCTTCGTCGCCTTGCCGTTCGCGACGTCGACGCCGAACAGCGCGTGATCGCCGTCGTCGTCGGTCGTCGTGAAGAGCGTCTTGCCGTCGGCCGATTCTTTGAGCGAGGAAGCCGAGCGGTCCCATGCGGCATCGATCTCGCGCTTCGCGCCACTCGCGAGATCGATCGCGAAGATGCCGAAGCGGTCGGCCTCGAAGCCCGGCCGCTTCATCGCTAGGTAATAAAGCGTCTTGCCGTTCGCGGACGGCAGCGGATAGCCGTCCCACGCGAGGTTGTCGCTCGTCAGGTTCTTCGGCGCGGACGAGCCGTCGGCCGGCACCGAGAAGACATCGAAGTTCGTCGACCACGGCTCGGTTTTGCCGGCGATGCGCGCATCGAAATAGACCGTAGCGCCATCCGGCGAGAACGCGTATTCGGTGTCGTCTCCGAACGGTTTCGACGGCACGTCGCCGTCGATGCCGCGGCTGAGGAGACGCGGCTCGCCGGCGATCTTTCCATCGGTGCCCACGTCGGCGATGAAGAGCTGCGAGCGGCGGCCGTCCGACCACGTATCCCAGTGGCGCACGAAGATCTTGTCGTAGACGGTGCCTGTCGCCTTGTCGGTCTTGCGCGCGTCGAGGCGCTGTTTCGTGCACGCAAGATCGTTGCAGTCGGTGAACACGTCGATCGACAGCAGCACGCGCTTGCCGTCCGGCGAGAGCTTGAAGTTGTTGACGTCGAGCGCGAACGAAGTCGCCTGCTGCGCCGCGCCGCCGCTCGCGCCGACGCGCCAGAGCTGGCCCGTGCCGTCCTTCGGCGCGAGGAAATACACCGCGCCGTCGGGCGACCAGCGCGGGCTCGTCGCGTTCAGCGCCTTGTCGGTCAGCCGCACGGTCTTGCCGCCGCTCGACGGAACGATCCATATGCCATTCGTGCCCTTGTTCGCGTCGTAATCGGTCTCGCGCACCTGGAACGCGACGAGCTTGCCGTCCGGCGACAGCGCGGGATCGCTGACGCGATCCATCATGACGAGATCGTGCACGTCGAACGGATGTGCGCCTTCGGCAGCGAAGACGGGCACGGCGACAGCGAGCGCAAGTGCGGCGACAAGCGGTTTCATGACGGCTCCGGCGAGATCGAAGCCGCAGATGTTACGGGACCCAAGACCTTCGGCCAAATGCCATTAGGTGCATAGGCGATCACATCCCGTCATTCCGGCGAAAGCCGGAATCCATTTTGATTCCCGACTTCCTCGAGAGGTCCGAGAAGCAATGGATTCCGGCTTTCGCCGGAATGACGAAGTGGAGCGCACCCGACGGGTTAAGGCGCCAAAGCCATCGCGATCCCACCGCTATACTCGTCCGCGCCCGCCCACGGAACCCGAATGTCCGCCATCGCCGCCGACGCGTCCGCCCGCTCCGACGAGCTGTTCGGCCATCCGAAAGGCCTCTACGTCTGCTTCTTCACCGAGATGTGGGAGCGCTTCTCGTTCTATGGAATGAAGGCGCTGCTGCTGCTCTACCTCACGAAATACCATCTCTTCAGCGACGACAACGGCTACAACCTGATCGGCGCGTATGGCGGTCTCGTCTATGCGATGCCAGTCATCGGCGGGCTCGTCGCCGACCGCTGGCTCGGCATGCGCAAGGCCGTCGTCTTCGGCGGCGTCCTGCTCGTGCTCGGGCATCTCGGCATGGCAATCGAAGGGCATCCCGCTTCGAGCGTCGGTGGCGTCGTCACGCGCGATGCGCGAGCGTTGCAGGTTTTCTATTTCTCGCTGGCGCTCATCATCATGGGCGTCGGATTCCTGAAGCCGAACATCTCGACGATCGTCGGCAAGCTCTACGTCGAGAACGATCCGCGCCGCGATTCGGGATTCAGCCTGTTCTACGCCGGCATCAACATCGGCGCGACGATCTCGGGCGTTCTCTGCGGCTGGCTCGGCGAGACGTACGGTTGGGGTTGGGGATTCGGCGCCGCCGGCATCGGCATGCTGGCCGGCCTCGCGAACTTCGTCATGGGGCAAAAGCATCTGCGAGGCCACGCGGAGCCGCCCGATGCCGCGCGCCTTCGCGAGCGAGTGTTCGGGCCCGTCACGCGCGAATACGCGATCTATCTCGCCGCGCTCGCGGGTCTCTTCGCGATCTGGCTGCTGATCCAAATGCATTCGGTGATCGTCGCGATCGTGCCGGGCGTTTTCGAGACGAGCCCGGTGATCCTCGCAATGCACGCGGTCACGCTGTGCCTCCTCGCAGGAATCCTGTGGTTCATGTTCACGAAGTGCACGAAGGCGCAGCGCGAGCAGATGGCGATCTGCCTCGCGTTCATCCTGTTCTGCCTCGTGTTCTTCACGCTGTACGAGCAGACCTACGGCTCGTGGGTGCTGTTCTCCGATCGCGTCATGAACCATCGCGCACTCGGCGTCGACTGGACCGCGAGCGAGCTGACTTCGCACGGGGCGCTGTTCATCCTGATCCTCGCGCCGTTCTTCGCGTGGCTCTATCCGCGGCTGGATACGCGCGGATGGAATCCCGGCAAGGCGGCGAAATCCGGCTACGGGCTGATCCTCGCCGGCGTCTCGTTCCTCGTGCTCGTCTGGAGCGCGCGTCACCCCGAAGCGAACGGGCTCACGAACATCTGGTGGTTCGTGCTCGCGTACTTCGTGCTCGAAGTCGGCGAGATGCTGCTCTCGCCGATCGGGCTCTCGGCAGTGACCGAGCTTTCGGTGCCGAGCGTCGTCAGCCTCATGATGGGCGGCTGGTTCCTCGGCACCTCGTATTCCGAAGTGCTGGCCGCCGCGCTCGGCAAGCTTTCGGCGATCGAGATTCCGGAGGGCGAGACGCTCAATGTCGTCGATGCGCTCGCGAAATACGATGAGCTGTTCGTCTATTCGGCGAAGATCGGCATCGTCTGCGGGATCGTCGTGCTCGCGCTGACGCCGCTGATGAAGCGGTGGATGCACGGGGTGCGCTGAACGGAAAAGCGGCCCTCACCCTGCCCTCTCCCGCGCGCGGGAGAGGGGAAAGGCGATTCGCCGCTTCGATCGCTTACATCTTCGCTTGTTCGATCGCTTACATCTTCGGCTTG
>DASZWL010000246.1:0-1798 GCA_035546695.1 Rhodanobacteraceae bacterium
GACCTCCTCGCCCCGAAGCTCTCCCCTTCAAGGGGAGGGTTGGGTGGGGATGGTGTCCGCGCCGCGAACGGTCATGCGATCGAGCTGCGTCTCTATGCCGAGGACCCCGCGCAGAACTTCCTGCCGGGCTCGGGCACGCTGGAGCGATTGCGCCTGCCGCCGGAATCGCCGCACGTTCGCATCGATTCCGGCGTCGTCGAAGGCGATACCGTCACGATCTTCTACGATCCGATGATCGCGAAGCTGATCGCGTGGGACGCGACGCGCGAGCGCGCGCTCGCGCGCATGCGCGAGGCGCTCGCGGCCTGCGACATCGTCGGGCCGAAATCGAACGTCGAGTTCCTCGAGACGCTGATCCGCCATCCGGCGATCACGGAAGGCACGATCGACAGCGGCTATCTCGATCGCCATCTCGACGAATTCCTGCACGCCTCCGAAGCACCCGAGCCACGCGAGCGCGCCGTGCTGGCGGCAGCGACCGCGTGGCTGCTGCACGAAGAGCGCGCCGCGATAGACGCGGGTCGCGCGTCGGGCGATGCGCATTCGCCGTGGTCGCGCGCGGACGGCTGGCGCGTCGGACATCGCGGCAAGCGTATCGTCGCGCTCGACGAGCACGGCGAGCGCGACGAAGTCGCCGCGTTCGGCGCGGATGGAACGTATGCGCTCCGAATCGGCGATGCGTCGCACGCGATCGAAGCCGCCGCGCTCGACGGCGAAGGCTGGCTCAGCGCGTCGATCGACGGCGTGACGTCGCGCTGGCGCGTCTTCATCGATTCCGAACGCATTGTCGTCCACGACGCCAAGCGCCGCTACGCATTCACGCATGCGCCGGCGTTCGCGTATGCCGCAGCGACCGCCGCGAGCGGCGATCGCATCGTCGCGCCGATGCCGGGCCGAATCGTGCTCGTCAAGGCGAAGGCCGGCGACGAGGTCGCGGCCGGCGACGAGGTGCTCGTCATGGAAGCGATGAAGATGGAGCTGACGCTGCGCGCGCCGCGCGCGGGGCGCATCGACAGCGTGCAGGCGGCGCCGGGCGATTTCGTCGAGGCCGACGCGGTGCTCGCGCGCCTTGCCGACGCAGCGAATGCGTCATGAAGATGCTCGTGCAAATCCGCGAGACGGCCCCATATCTTCGTTTCGACAGCGAAAGCGAGGAAACCGTGCGATGAGCACCCTGCCCGCTTCGGTCCGCATCGTCGAAGTCGGCGCGCGCGATGGCCTGCAGAACGAGAAGACGATCGTTCCCACCGCGACGAAGATCGAGCTGATCGACCGGCTCTCGGCGACCGGCTTGCAAACGATCGAGGCGACGAGCTTCGTCAGCCCGAAATGGATTCCGCAGCTCGCCGACGCGGCCGAGGTGTTCGCCGCGATCGAGAAGCGCCCCGGCGTCGCGTATCCGGTGCTCGTGCCGAACCTTCAGGGTTACGAACGTGCGCGTGCAGTCGGCGCCGAGGAAATCGCCGTATTCACGGCCGCGAGCGAGGCGTTCAACCGCAAGAACATCAACGCGACGATCGACGAATCGATCGATCGCTTCATGCCGGTCATCGAGCGCGCTCGCGCCGACGGCGTCAAGGTTCGCGGCTACGTGTCGACCGTGCTCGGCTGCCCGTATCAGGGCGAAGTGCCGATCGCCGACGTCGTGCGCGTCGCGAAGCGCATGCACGCGCTCGGCTGCTACGAGATCTCGCTCGGCGACACGATCGGCATCGGCACGCCGGCGAAGGCGCGCGCGATGCTGCGCGCCGTCGCCGACGCGGTGCCGATCGAGTCGATCGCGGTTCATTTCCACGAC
>DASZWL010000247.1:0-2852 GCA_035546695.1 Rhodanobacteraceae bacterium
CGGAACCAGGGACCAGTTCGGCTGGCTCCAGTCGAATCCCTGGCTCGGAATCCAGTTCACGAGATTCGAGTACTGCTCGGTCGTCTTCGACTCGAAGGCGTTGCGGAAAAGGCCTTCGGTCAGCGGCGAGCTCGTTTCACCGTGGGCGCCGACTCCGTGGCAGACGAGCGTCGACTGCGCGTTGTGATTCACGAACAGCGTGCCGCCGCGGTAGTTGACCGTGCTGACATCCTGCGCGACCGGCAGACGCCAGTCGCCGTGCTGCGGGACGACCGTCACCGCGCTCGTCGTCGCCGTGTCGGACGACACGTTGGCGCAGAAAAGCCAGCCTTCCGTATCGACCGATAGGCTGCCGTTGCCGCCCTGGACCTGATAGTTGAACCCCGGCGGCGTCGAGATATTGATCGGCTGCTCGCGGTTCACGACCAGCGTGGCGGCGGAGCAGAAAGCGGGGGTGAGGAAGGCGGAGACGGCGAAACCGGCTGTGACGGGTACGGCGAACAACTTGATGGCGGGCATTTCTCGGCTTCTCGTGAATTGCGGTACTGCACGTGCACGTGCGCCGCCCATCTCGGGGGCACGGTCCTTGGCACGCATGAATCTCCCTCTGCCCGGTTCGCCGCGGCGTCTTCTTTCGTCCACGCACATGGACCCGGAACCGTCATGCTACACTCGGGCGGCCGCATTCTAGCCGGTTATGCGGTCGCGCGCATCACCCAAGTTCGTAAATAGACAAGGATTTTTTGCGGCCACGGTCACGAACCTACGCCTCGAACATGCCCATGCGCCATTTTCCGAGTGTCCTCACCCTTGCTTTCGTGCTCTTCGCCACGGTCGCCGCTGCCCAGACGCAGCCTGCGACGCTCGAAGAGCGCATGTCGCAAACCGATTTCCGCGCCGCGGGACTCGACCATCTTTCGCCCGAGCAGCTGAAATACCTGAACGAGTGGCTGCGCACGCATGGCGCCGGCACGCCGCAGGTCGTCTCGCCGAGCGGTGCGCCCGTGTTCTATCCCGATTCCGGCGCGCGCGAGGTCGTCGAGAGCCACATCGACGGCACGTTCTTCGGCTGGCGCGGCAAGACCACGTTCAAGCTCGACAACGGCCAGGTCTGGAAGCAGGCCGAATCGGGCACCTACGACGCCGGCAAATTCGAGAATCCGGTCGTGCGCATCAAGCCGATGCTGCTCGGCAGCTGGCTGATGTATGTCGAAGGGTGCGGCTGCAGCGTGCGCGTGCAGCGGGTCGAATAAGCTCCACCGTCATCCCGGCGCAAGCCGGGATCCAGCCTTCCGATCGGAACGCGACATCTCGCAAAAAACAGGATCCCGGCCTGCGCCGGGATGACGATCGTGTTCGGTCGACGTCGACCTAAGCCGTTGCGGCACGCAAGTCCTCGACCAGTTTCGCCAGCCGCTTCGGCGAAACTTTCTCCGCCGTGCCGAGCTCCTGCGCGAACGTCGACACGCGAAGCTCCTCGATCAGCCAGCGCAGTTCATCGAGCGCCGCTTCTTCGCCGCGCGCAGTGCGCAACTTGAGGTAATCACGCCAGTAGAGCTGCACGGTCAGCATGCGCGCCTGATCGCGCGCGGGGTCCTGGCGCAGTCGCTCGGCGCGCAGGCGCATCGCGCGCAGGTAGCGCGGAAAATGCCGGAGCCGCGACAGCGAAAGATCGCGCACGAAACCCGGTGCGAGCAGCTCGGCGAGCTGATCCTCGAGATCGTCGTAGTTCGCGCGCGCGAAACCCATCAGCGGCGGCTCTAGCAGCGGCTTCAGTTCGGCATAACCGGCGATGATTTCCTCGACGATTGCGTGACGCTCCATCGCGGTTGCGAAGAGAGTGCGTGCGATTTCCTCGCGCGCGTGCTCGAAATCGTCGCGGGTCCGAAGGTCGAGATCGCGTTTCGCGAAAAGCTCGCGCAGCGCGCCTTCGACGAGATCGATGCGCAGCGATTCGGCGCTTCCGAATGCCGCCCACTTCAGCATCAGCGCGTTCTTGAGAGGCAATTGTCTCTGCGCGCGCTTGATGGGCTCGGCAAGCGAGCGCCGCAGCAACCGCTCGATGCCGCCGCGATGCGCGGCGAGCGCTTCGTCGCGGCGCTCGAACACGCGCAGCGCCGTCGTCTCGCCGAGATCGACGAGCGCCGGAAACGCGGTGAGTCCGCCCGGCGAGATCACGCGATCCGGGATCTCCTCGAAATCGAACGCGGCGACGTCCTCGCGCGTCAGCTCGACGTCCGCGCGGCGCGAGAAAGCGACACGCGCGGCGCCGGTCCATTCCGCCTGCATCGATGCGAGATCGCGGCTCTCGGCGAGCGTATGGCCCGCGTCGTCGAAGATGCGGAAATTCATCGAGAGATGCGGCGGCAGCTCGATGCTCGCGAAATCGGCCGCGGAGACCGCGACGCCGGTGACGCGCACGAGATACGCCGCGAGCGACGACGCGAGCGGCTCGTCGCGCGGCGCCTCGGCCTCGGCGAACGCTCGCGCGAAATCGGGCGCCGGCACGAAATTCCTGCGCAGCGTCTTCGGCAGTCCGCGGATCAGCTCGGCGACCTTCTCCGGCAGCAATCCCGGCACGAGCCATTCGCAACGCGACGATGAAACCGCGTTCACGAGCGCGAGCGGCACGTGCAGCGTGACGCCGTCGGCCGGATCGCCCGGAACGAAACGGTACGAAAGCCTGAGCTTGTGTCCGGCGACGTCGAGGTCCGAAGGAAACTCGCGTGCGCCGATGCCCGGCGATTCGGCGAGCACGTCGGCGAGCGAGAAATGCAGCGCGGCCTGTTGTTGCGGCTTCGCGTTGCGATACCACGCATCGAGCGCGGCAGCCGTGTGGATGCTTTCGGGCA
>DASZWL010000248.1:0-4314 GCA_035546695.1 Rhodanobacteraceae bacterium
CTGCTCTGCGCCGTCGATGCGGCCGCGCTGGCTTTGCAGTTGTCCCGAGATCTCGGCGAAGCGGCGATGCGCAATGTAGAGATCGCGCTGCGATTCGTCGCGCGCCTGCTCGGCGTCGATGCGCGATTGCTTGGCCGCATCCACCGCCTGCATGTGCTCGGCGATCGTACGTTCGAGATCGCTCGCCTGTGCCGTCGCCTCGCGAATCTCGCGCTCGCGCGCGAGCACGCCGACCTGGGCGCCGGCTCCGCGCACGACTCTGACGAATCCGTTGCCGAGCCATTCGCCGGCCATCGTCACGACGGATTCGTCGGCGCCGAGCCGCGCGGCGATCTCGCGCGCTTCATCGAACGAGCGCGCCGTGCGCACGCGTGCGAGCATGCGGCGCGCGACGGCCGGGCCGCGCGTCACGCCTGCAAGCGTTCCTTCGACCGCGATGCCGACATCGCCGCCGGCCGCCATCAGTGTCAGATCCGAATCTTCCAGCGCGGCGATCGCGCCGGCGTTGCGCTGCGGATCTTCGACGAGCGCGGCTTCGAGCCAGCCGTCGAGCACGGTCTCGACCGCGCGCTCCCAACCTGCTTCGACCTGCAACGACTCGCCGAGCCTCCGCGAATCGCCGAGCCCGGCGCGCTGGAGCCATTCGCTCGCCGAGGCGCCCGTTTCGCCGAGCGCGGCGCGCTGCAACGCTTCGAGCGAGGCGAGCCGGCCGCGCACGGCTTCGATCTCGCCGCGCTTCGCGCTCAGCGTCGCGTGCAGCGAACGCTCGCGCTCGAGCAGGCTTTCGGCGGAACCGCGCCGCTCGTCGAGCGATCGCGTCAGCGTCTCGACGGCAGTCTGCGTCTCTCCGTGCTCGCCCTCGAGCGCCTTGAGCGCGAGCGACAGCTCTTCGAGATTCGTCGCCGCCCGCTCGGCTTCGAGCGCGCCGCGACGCTGGTCGCCTTGCAGCAGCTCCCGGTCGAGATAGTCGATGCGCGTGCGCTCGACTTCGGCCGACTGCGTCGCCTGCGAGGAGACGCCGGCATGTGAATCCCATTCCGATTGCCACTCGCCGAGCTTCGTCTCGGCGACGCGCGCGGCTTCCGCGGCGGCTTCGTCAGCAGCGCGCAGCTCGGCCATCTTCGGCTCGGCTTCGGCGAGCAATTGGCCGAGCTCGTCGCGGCGCTTCGTATCGTCGGCGATGTGCGCCGCGAGCTCGGCATGCGCGCGCTCGGTTTCCTCGCGTGCGCGCTGCAACTGCTCGGTCAGTTCCTTGTGATGCTGGATCTGCTGCTCGACGCGCGCGATCTCGGCGCCGATGCGATAGACCTCGGACTGCACGGCATTGAGCGCCTCGGCTCCGGCGGCGTGCTTCTCGCGACCGGTCTCGATTTCGGCTTCGCAACGGCGCTGCTGCGCGATCTGCTCTTCGATGCCGATCTCGGCCTTGCGCAACTCTGCCGAATGCGTCTCGACCGCCGCCTGCGCTTCGCGAAGACTGAGCGCCTTCAGCTCGGCTTCCTTCTTCTTCTGCTCGTTCTTGTAGCCCTGCCAGCGCTCGGCCGCGCGCGCCTGGCGCTGCAGGTGCGCAAGCTGCTTCTCGACCTCGTCGCGGACGTCCTTGACGCGATCGAGGTTCTCGCGCGTCGCCTTGATGCGGCTCTCGGTTTCCTTGCGGCGCTCCTTGTACTTCGAGATGCCGGCCGCTTCCTCGAGATGACTGCGCAACTGCTCGGGATCGGCCTCGACGATCTCGCTGATCATGCCCTGCTCGATGATCGAGTAGCTGCGCGGCCCGAGTCCGGTGCCGAGGAAGATGTCGGTGATGTCGCGCCGCCGGCAGCGCACGCCGTTCAGGAAATACTGCGACTGTCCGTCGCGGCTGACGACGCGCTTGACCGAGATCTCGCCGTAGCTCGCGTACTCGCCGCCGATGAGGCCGTCGGAGTTGTCGAAGAGAAGCTCGACCATTGCGCTGCCGACCGGTTTCCGCCCGGACGATCCCGAGAAGATCACGTCGGTCAATGCATCGCCGCGCAGGCGACTCGCCGCGCTTTCGCCCATGACCCAGCGGATCGCGTCGATGATGTTCGACTTGCCGCAGCCGTTCGGACCGACGATGCCGGACATGTTCGTCGGCAGGTGCAGCACCGTCGGATCGACGAAGGATTTGAAGCCGGCAAGCTTGATGGTCGTCAGGCGCATGGAAACGGAAGTCTCGGATGCCTCGCGCTGGCGGGCATCGGCAAAGGATACGGAAGCGGCGTCCGCGCTGCCGCACGGGACGGAGCGGCGGGCGGATGCGTCTTTTCTGCGGGGGCGCGGATTTTGAGATGCCTTGCGCCCGTCGCGCAAGCCGCGCCGCTGCCCGGGTCCGGACGGCGGCGCGGAGCCGGTCGCGCGCTCCGAGCCGTCAACTGCCGGGTTTCTTCGCGTCGACGGCCGGCGCCGGCATACCGCGCGCCGGCATCGGGTTTGCGGGCAGCGGCGAGCCGTCCGGCAGCGTGATCTTCGCGTCCGCGCGAAGCTTCATGAGGCGCTCCTCGCCGGCGCGCTTGGCCATCGTCCGGCGCAGGCTGTCCTTGACCTGGTCGAACTGCGGCACCGCGCGCGGCGTGACGGCGTCGAGCCGGACGACGTGCCAGCCGAGCGGCGAATGCACCGGAGCCTTCGTCGTCTCTCCGGGTTTCATCGAGACGAGCGCGCTCGCGACCGGCTGGGTCAGCTGCATCGGGCGCGCGCGCTTGATCGAACGGACCTGCACAGCGTCCTTCTTCTGCGCTTCGGCCACCTTGTCGAACGGCTTGCCGGACGCGATCTCGGCGGCCGCCTTCGTCGCGTCGCCCTCGTCGCGGAAGACCATCTGCGTGACGTCGTAGTCGTTGCCGCCGGTGCGCGCGATCTGCTTGTCGAATTCGGCGCGCAGCGCCGCGTCGTCGATCTTGTCGGCGCTCTCGGACGCCATGACGCTCGCCGCGGAGATCGCCTGGAGCCGCGAGATTTCGGCCAGCGCTGGCAGATCGAGTTTCGAAAGATCCTCGTCGCGCGCGGCCTGCGCCGCGACGACGTAGCTCGCGAGCTCGCGCAACGCACGCTCGCGCATGCCCGGGCGCGCGAGATCCCAGTTGCGCGATCGCGCCAGTGCATCGAGCAGGCGCTGCGGAACCGCCTCGCCGTTGACGATCTCGACCGCGGGGCCGGGATCGGCAAGCTGGATGACGGAGCCAGTCGCTCCGGCGTGGCCCGCGTTGTCGTGACTGCAACCGGCGATCATCGCGAGCGCGATGGGCAATGCAAGGCGCAGGTTTCGCGCAAGACTCGGACTCATGAGTTCTCCTCAGGGGTTCTGGCGTCGATCGCAAGGGCGTGGATATCGGTCTGCATCAGCTCGCCGAGCGCCGCGTAGACGGCGCGATGTCGCGCCAGCACGGGCTGCCCCGCGAACGCGGCGCTGACGATGCGCACGCGAAAATGGCCGCGCCCGTCGCGCGCGCCTTCGTGGCCGGCGTGACGATGGCTTTCGTCGTCGATGTCGAGCGCTTCCGGCGAAAGCGCGAGCGTCAGGCGGCGGCGGATCGCATCGGCGCGTCCGCTCACGGCAGCACCTTGCGGAACGGTTCGACGCGCACGTCGCGGAACACGCCTTCGAGAACGTACGGATCGGCTTCGGCCCAGCGCCGCGCCGATGCGAGATCGTCGAACTTGGCGACGATGAGGCTGCCGGCGAACCCGGCCTCGCCGGGATCCTCGGCATCGACGGCCGGAAACGGCCCGGCCAGCATCAGCCGGCCTTCGTCGGCGAGCCGTTGCAGGCGTTCGAGATGAGCCGGACGCGCCGCGCGTCGGCGAGGCAGCGCATCCTTGTCGTCGGTGCCGATGATCGCGTACCACATCGTCCGGAGACGTCATTCATGCAGACCGCGCATGGTAGCCGATGCGGCAGCCGCGTCGCTCATTCTCATGGCGACAGCTCGTGCGGCGGGGCCACTGGACGCGCCATCGCGTTGCGCGTAGTCTTGTCTTCAACCAGAGGGGCCGGATACTCCCGCATCCGGAAACGGTGCCAAAAAGGCGGTGCCGAAATGGCGCGCCGTCATCCCCGAGGCTCATGAAGGGTTTTCGCACGTTCCGAAGCTCGGGGCTCCGGAGCGTGTCCGTTGCAGGCTGACGCGCCGAGGTGTACGGGCGCCGTCGCTCCACCAGCGCGCTACGCCGCAACTTCGCAATGGATCGATGCACGACCCGCGCCGTGAGGCGCCGGGCGTCATCGGATCGAGCATGGCTATCCAGACCAACGAATCCGTCAGCAACGACGACAGCAGCACGACGTTCGCA
>DASZWL010000249.1:0-7257 GCA_035546695.1 Rhodanobacteraceae bacterium
GCGTTCGCGATGGCGAACGGCTGCGTGCGCGTCTTCGCGGGGCTCATGGACAAGGCGAGCGACGACGAGATCCGCGGCGTGCTCGGCCACGAGATCGGCCACGCCAAGCTCGGTCACACGAAGGCCAAGATGAAAGCCGCGTACATGGCTCGCGCGGCGCGCGAAGGCGTCGCGGCGTCGGGCGGCAAGGCGGGCGCGATCGCCTCGTCGGAGCTCGGCGGCCTCGCCGAGGACTTCGTCAACGCGCAGTTCTCGCAGAAGGAGGAGAGCGAAGCGGACGCGTACGGCTACGAATTCATGATGCGCCACCACTACGATCCGGAAGCGCTCGTGACGCTGTTCAAGAAGCTGCCGAGCGGCGGCGGCCTCATGTCGTCGCATCCGGCTTCGCCCGATCGCGCCATGAAGATCCAGGCGCTGATCGACAAGAAAAAAGCCTGACGAGCGCGGTTCGCAAACCGCCTGAAATGCAGGCCACGGGATGGCCTGCTGCTAAGACCGGCGAGCCGCCGGCGGCGTCGGCGGCTCAAGCTTTCGGCAGCCGCGCGACATGGCTTCGCGCGGCGATGTCGTGCCAGCTGCGTCGCTCGCGGTCGACAAGGCACCAGAGGAATCCCGCGCCGAAGACGCCGAGCGAGACGCAAGCGACGACGAAGCGCAGCAGCGCGCGCGCCGGCGGCAGCGCGCCGCCCGACACATCGACGACGCGCAGGCGCCACGCGCGCATGCCGATCGTCTGTCCGCCGCGCGTCCACGAGACGACGAAGTACGCGGCCGTGACCACGAGCAGCGCGAGACGAAGGCCGATGCGCCACGCGAGCGACGGATGCACGAGGTCGACCGTGCCGTGAACCAACAATAGCGCAAGACCCGCGGTCAGCATCCAGAGCGCGAGCAGCGGAAACAGATCGTAGATCGCGGCGGCGATCCTCTGCCACAGCGAGGCCGGTGTCGCGGTCATGGGTCGAGAGCGATACGGTGACGCCGCTAGCGTCAACGTTTACGCTTGCTCGTGCAAGCACGTGAGCTCGATGGATTCCTCGATCGCATGCCGCCGAAACGCGCCTCTCGTACGCCTACTCGCATTCCGCGGAAGACATCGGCCCCATCCGCGGCGGACGAGATCGACGCCGATGATCGCGCGCTGATCGATGCATTCCTCGAGCGCACATGGTCAGAGCTCGGGCTCGCCGACAACACGCTCGCGAGCTATCGCCTCGATCTCGAAGGCTTCGCGCGCTGGCTCGCGCGTCACGCGAGCTCGCTCGCGCGCTGCGGGCGCGAGGAATTGCACCGCTATCTCGGCGAACGCCATGCGAAGGGCGGAACCGGCGGCAAGGGCTACAAAGCGCGCTCGAACGCGCGGATGCTTTCGACGCTGCGTCATTTCTATCGCGCGATGGTGCGCGACGGCCGTCTCGCGGCCGATCCGACGCTGCTGCTCGATGCGCCGAAGCTGCCGCGCAGCCTGCCGAAGGCGCTCGCCGAATCCGAGATCGACGCGCTATTGCGCGCGCCGCCCGACACGCCGATCGGCCTTCGCGACCGCGCGATGCTCGAGCTCATGTACGCGTCGGGCCTGCGCGTCAGCGAGCTCGTCGGCATCGCGGCGGCGGAAGTGAATCTCCGGCAGGGCGTGCTGCGCGTCGTCGGAAAGGGAGGCAAGGAACGGCTCGTTCCGCTCGGCGACGAGGCGGCGCACTGGCTCGCGCGCTACGTCGCCGAGTCGCGGCCGGCGTTGCTGAAGGGCGGCCGCAGCGACGCGCTCTTCGTCAGCAACCGGCGCGCCGCGATGACGCGGCAGATGTTCTGGACGCTGGTCAGGAAGCACGCGCTCGCCGCCGGCATCCCCGCCAAGCGCATCTCGCCGCACGTGCTGCGCCATTCGTTCGCGACGCATCTTTTGAACCGCGGCGCGGATCTGCGCGCGCTGCAACTGATGCTCGGTCACAGCTCGCTGTCGACGACGCAGATCTACACGCTGGTCGCCCGCGAAGGCCTGAAGCGCCTGCACGAGCGCCATCATCCACGCGGATGAACGCGTAAAGACGCGGGTTTTTGTGCGCCGTTGCGCGTTCGCGCGCTTTCCGCGGCTTCCCGCGCGTGCGAGAATTGCGCGATTCGGGAACCAGCCGCCGCCGACGCCGGTCCATTCGCGGCCGGGTCGATCGCGCCGCGCAAGCGGATCCGGTTTGCGCCGGTCATGGTCTTCCGCCCTTCCACGACGAGGTCTTCATGCGCGCTCCTTTCATCGTAATCGGTTTGCTGATGGCGTTCGGCGCCACGGCCGGAACGCCCGAGGACACCGTTCGCCAGGCCATGAGCGCGCTCGCGCCGAACGTCAAGATCGACGCCGTGCAGGAATCGCCCATCCCGGGCTTCTACGAGGCGATCGCCGGCGGCCAGTTCGTCTACGTGACGAAGGACGGCAAATACGTCCTCGACGGCAACGCCTACGACGTCGCGAACCGTCGCGATCTCACCGAAACCTCGCGCGCGAAGGCACGCAAGGACGCGCTCGCGAAGGTCGGCCCCGACAAGCGCATCGTGTTCGCGCCGGCGGCGCCGCTCGCGGCCAAGCACACGGTCACCGTGTTCACCGACGTCGATTGCCCGTTCTGCAGGCGCTTCCATCAGCAGATCGCCGCGTACAACGCGAAGGGCATCGCGGTCGACTATCTCTTCTATCCGCTTTCGATCCATCCCGGCGCCGACAAGAAGGCCGAAGCGGTCTGGTGCTCGCAGGATCGTCCGAACGCGTTCACGGCCGCGATGTCCGGCAAGGATCCCGGCAAGGCGACGTGCCCGAATCCGGTCGGCGAGCTGACCGAGCTTGCGAAGTCGCTCGGTATCGGCGGCACTCCGACGGTGCTCGCGGATGATGGCTCGCAGATTCCTTCGCAGATTGCCATGTCGCCGGATCGCCTCGCTGCCGAACTGGATCGGCTCGCCGATGCGAGCGCCGCCAAGAACTGATCGCTGCGCGCACGTCCGCGTTCGCTCCGCCAACGTCACCGGAATCCATTCATGAAGTACCGCATTTTGATCCCGCTCGCTTTCGTCCTCGTCGCAGCGTCCGCGCAGGCCGCCGACAAGCCTGAAGACGCCGCCGCTCGCAAGGCGCTGCAGGAGCTCGTCCCGCAGGCCAAGCTCGACGCGATCGAATCCGCGCCGCTGCCGGGCTATCGCCAGATCATCGTCGGCAGCCAGATGGTCTACGTCAGCGACGACGGCAAGTACCTTCTGCAGGGCACGCTGTACGACACGCAGAACAAGCGCGACCTGACCGGCGCGCGCCTCGCGATCGATCACAAGAAGAAGGTCGATGCGGTTCCGCTGTCCAAGCGCATCGTGTTCGCTCCGGACAAGCCGAAGTACAAGATCACGGTGTTCACGGACCTCGACTGCGGCTATTGCCGCAAGCTGCATTCGCAGATCGCCGAATACAACAAGCGCGGCATCGAAGTCGATTACCTTTTCTTCCCGCGGACCGGGCTCAACTCGCCTTCGTTCGACAAGGCCGTCTCGGTCTGGTGCGCGGCCGATCGCAAGGCCGCGTTCACGGCGGCGAAAGCCGGCAAGAATCCGGCGCCGGCCAAGTGCGACAATCCGGTCGCCGAGGAATACCAGCTCGGCACGCAGGTCGGCGTCGAGGGCACGCCGACGATCTTCGCCCCGGACGGCACGAAGATCGGCGGATACCTCCCGCCGGCCGAGATGGAGTCGAAGCTGCAGAATCTCGGCAAGGCCTCGCTCGCGGCGAATTGAGTCTCGCGCCCGCGCAACCCATCGAGTGGGCCTCGGCCCACCGAACGAATATCCGGGAAACGCATGACGGTGGGCCAAGGCCCACCCTATGGCGTTGCAGGTTGGTTTCGCGCGTTCCGCGCCCATCTCGGGCCACCCGGCCTGTTACAATGAAGGCCGTCACGACCGCTCTCCGGCCATGATCGTCCTTGACGGCCAGCCCGCGCTGTCCGCATTCCGCATCGATCGCCTCAACGCCGAGCTGGCGCATCACGCGCCGGGTTGTCACGTGCGCGCGGTGCGCTACGTCTATTTCGTCGATGCCGCGCAAGACGAAGTCGATCTCGACAAGCTGACCGCGATCATCGAGGCGGGTCGGGGTGCACCGCGACCTGCCGCGTTCTGGGTCGTGCCGCGGCTCGGCACGCGCTCGCCGTGGTCGAGCAAGGCGACCGACATCCTGCAAGGCTGCGGATTGTCGGTGCGGCGCATCGAGCGCGGCACCGCGTTCGAGCTTGACGGCGCGCCAGCGCACGACAGCGCGGAATGGAGCACGATCGTCGGCGACCTGCACGATCCGATGACGCAATCGGTGATCGTCTCGCTCGACGGCGTCGAAGGTCTCTTCGATACCGGCGCGCCGGCGCCGCTCGAGCGCGTCTCGCTCGGCGGCGATCCGAAGCGCGCGCTCGATGCCGCGAACGCGCGGCTCGGCCTCGCGCTCGCACCCGATGAAATCGACTATCTCGCCGAGAGCTACGCGACGCTCGGCCGCGATCCGACCGACGCCGAGCTCATGATGTTCGCGCAGGCGAATTCCGAGCATTGCCGGCACAAGGTCTTCAACGCGGATTTCACGATCGACGGCGCGAAGCAGGATCGCTCGCTGTTCGCGATGATCCGCAACACGCACGCGAAATCGCCGGCGCACACACTGTCGGCGTACAAGGACAACGCGGCGGTCGTCGAAGGCAACGGCGCGGAGCCTTTTTTCGCCGATCCGGCCGATGATCGCTACACCGCGCATCGCGAGGACACGCCGTACGCGATCAAGGTCGAGACGCACAACCATCCGACCGCGATCTCGCCGTATGCCGGCGCGTCGACAGGCTCCGGCGGCGAGATCCGCGACGAAGGCGCGACCGGCCGTGGCGGCAAGCCGAAGGCGGGATTGACCGGGTTCTCGGTCTCGCACCTTCGCATTCCGGGATTGCCGCGACCATGGGAAAAGGATCGCTCGCTGCCGCCGCGCTTCGCGAGCGCGTTCGAGATCATGCGCGACGGGCCGATCGGCGCCGCTTCGTTCAACAACGAGTTCGGCCGTCCTGCGCTCGGCGGCTATTTCCGCACGTTCGAGCAGGAGACTGCCGAAGCCGGCGTGCGCCGCGGCTACGACAAGCCGATCATGATCGCTGGCGGCGTCGCGAACCTGCGGCGCGGCGACGTCGAGAAGAAGGTGCTCGCCGACGGTGATGCGGTCATCGTGCTCGGCGGTCCCGCGATGCTGATCGGGCTCGGCGGCGGCGCGGCCTCGTCGATGGCCGCAGGTTCCAGCTCCGAAGCGCTCGACTTCGCGTCCGTGCAGCGCGACAACCCGGAGATGCAGCGGCGTTGCCAGCAGGTCATCGACGCGTGCTGGGCGCGCGAAGTCAATCCGATCGTCTCGATCCACGACGTCGGCGCCGGCGGACTCTCGAACGCGATTCCGGAACTGCTCAACGACTCGAACGTCGGCGGTCGCATCGACCTCCGCGCGATCCCGAGCGACGATCCACATCTCTCGCCGATGCAGATCTGGTGCAACGAATCGCAGGAGCGCTACGTGCTCGGCGTCCGTCCCGCCGATCTCGCGCTGTTCGAGTCGCTGTGCGAACGCGAACGCTGTCCATTCGCCGTCGTCGGCCGCGCGACGGCGGAGCGCCGGCTTGTGCTTTCCGATTCCCGATTCCCGATTCCCGATTCCCGGCACTCGCCGATCGACCTCCCGCTCGATGTCCTCTTCGGCAAACCGCCGCGCATGCACCGCGAAGCGCGACGCGCAACGCAACGCGTCGATCTCGTTGCCGATTTCGCCGGCATCGCGCTCGACGAAGCCGTGCTGCGCGTGCTGCGAGTGCCGGCGGTCGGCAGCAAATCGTTTCTCGTCACGATCGGCGATCGAACGGTCGGCGGCTTGTGCTCGCGCGATCCGATGGTCGGTCCGTGGCAGGTGCCGGTCGCCGACTGCGCGGTCACGCTGTCGGATTTCAGCGGCTACGCCGGCGAGGCGATGGCGATGGGCGAGCGCACGCCGCTCGCGCTGATCGACGCGGCCGCTTCGGCGCGCATGGCGGTCGGCGAGGCGCTGACGAATCTCGCGGCGGCCGAAGTGAAGCTCGACGAAGTACGTCTGTCGGCGAACTGGATGGCCGCGGTCGGGCATGCCGGCGAGGATGCAGCGCTCTACGACGCCGTGCGCGCGGTCGGCATGGAGCTGTGTCCCGCGCTCGGCGTCTCGATTCCGGTCGGCAAGGATTCGCTGTCGATGCAGGTGAAGTGGACTGGGCCTGCGTTGCCCTCATCCGGCGCGGTCGCGCCGACTTCTCCCGCACGCGGGAGAAGTGAAAGCGCACCATCACCGACATCGTCGATCGAACAGAAAACGATCGCGCCGGTCTCGCTGATCGTGTCCGCGTTCGCGCGCACGCTCGACGCGCGACAGGCCTTGACGCCGACGCTCGTGCTCGATCAGGGCGAGAGCGAGCTCTGGCTGCTCGATCTCGGCGCCGGCCGCTCGCGCCTTGGCGGATCGGCGCTGCTGCACGCGTTCAATCGCGGCGGCGGGCTCGCGCCCGATCTCGACGATGCGGCGCGGTTCCGCGCGTTCTTCGCGGCGATCCAGGAAGCGAACGCGAAGGGCCTGCTGCTCGCCTATCACGATCGCTCGGACGGAGGCGCGATCGTCGCGCTGATCGAGATGGCGCTCGCGGGCCATTGCGGGCTCGACGTCGCGCTCGACGGCTGGGCGGAAAACGTGATGGCCGATCTCTTCAACGAGGAGCTCGGCGCGATCGTGCAGATCCGCAGCGCCGATCGCGAATCCGTGCGCGCGCTTTTCAATGCGCACGGGCTCGGAGCGATCGCGCATCGCGTCGCGCAGCCGAACCGCAAGCTGCGCGTTCGCATCGATCTCGCCGGCGAGACGCTCGCGGAATGGAAATGGCGCGATCTCATGCAGGCGTGGTCGGAGACGAGCCATGCGATGCAGTGCCTTCGCGACAATCCGGTGTCGGCCGACGCCGAGCTTCAATGGCGCTGCGACGAAAGCGATCGCGGCATCTCGCCGAAGCTGACGTTCGATCCGGCCGAAGACATCGCCGCGCCGTACATCGCCAAAGGCGCGCGGCCTCGCGTCGCGATCCTGCGCGATCAGGGCGTCAACGGGCAGGTCGAGATGGCGGCGGCGTTCACGCGCGCCGGCTTCGATGCGATCGACGTGCACATGACCGATCTTCAGCGCGGCCGGCATCG
>DASZWL010000250.1:0-10018 GCA_035546695.1 Rhodanobacteraceae bacterium
CTCGCGGGCATCGCGCTGATTCGCGGCAACGTCTGATCGTGCTCGACACTTAGGCGCGTTGACGCCGCCGCCAAACCGTCTAGGATGACGGCGAGGCCGCAGCGCCTCGATCGACGAAGGAGAGCCCGATGAAAGGCCTGAACCAGAAGAAGACCGAGAAGAAGAAGCCCGCGAAGACGATGAAGGAAAAGCGCGCCGAGAAGGCGGCCAAAAAGGCCGCGAAAGGCCGTTAGTCGGCCGAGGAAGGCGCACCGAACACCGCCAGCATTGCGGCGTACGGCTTCACCATGACGGCCGGCGCGCCCGAGTAGCCGCCGGCCGCGGTCCAGATCCGCGACAGCGTGCCGTCGAGATAGAGCGCGTCGCGGCATTCGAGCGCATCGCGGAACACGCTCGCGAACGCATGGAACGTGATGGGCGCGTCGCTGACCGCAAACGCGACACGACGCGGCGAAGGCGCGCAGACGCCGCTCCGCCACTTGCGGCTGTCGGATGCTTCGACGAAGTTCGCGTTGATCTCGCCGTCGACGACGAGCATCGGCCCCGATTGCGTCGCGATCCGCGCGTCGATCGCGCGCTCGCGCCACGCGCCGGTCGCGACGACACCGGCGTTGCCGGCCTTGTCGACGTAGAAGACGCCGTTCGGCTGGATCGCGAAATTGCCCGAACGGCCGCGCGTCGTGTTGAGCGGACGCAGCGTCCTGCCGTCGGCGATCGTGAGGCCAAGCGGGCGGTTCTCGCGATCGTACATGCCCGCGTTGGTCGCGAATTCGAGCGTTTGGCCGTCCGCCTCCGCCGCTCGCTTCAGCGCCTCGATGCTGCCGTACGGCTGGCCGTCGGCGTCGAGCCAGCGGAGCGCGAGCGTCTCGCGCGAAAGATCGAGCGTGACGACGCGAACGTCGGCGTCGCCCGCGCGCACGACGCGCGACTCGAGCGCGTCCGCGCGCGAAGCGAGACACGCCGAAACGAGAAGTGCCGCGGCGATGCGGCTCGGGAAGGCAAAACGCATCGTGCGATTGTCGCCTGCGCGGAGCGCCCGCGTCGATGGTCGCGCACCGCGGCAGATGCGCGCGGCGGCGTGCCGCTACAATGGAAGGCGCCTCCGCACGCGGGAATCCCTCCATGCCTTCGTTCGACATCGTCTCGGAAGTCGACAAGCACGAGCTGACCAACGCGGTCGATCAGGCGAGCCGCGAGCTCACGAACCGCTTCGACTTCAAGGGCGTCGACGCGGAATTCGCGCTCGACGGCTTCGTCATCGCGCTCTCGGCGCCGAGCGATTTCCAGCTGAAGCAGATGCTCGAGATCCTGCGCCAGCGGCTGACCGCGCGGAAAATCGACGTGCGCGCGCTCGACGTCGGCGAGCCCGAAGTCAACGTCGCCTCCGCACGGCAGAGCGTGACCGTGAAGCAAGGCATCGAGCAACCGGTCGCGAAGAAGATCATCGCCGCGATCAAGGGCGCGAAGCTCAAGGTCGATACGCAGATCAACGGCGAAAAATTGCGCATCAGCGGCAAGAAGAAGGACGATCTCCAGCTCGCGATCGCGCTCCTGCGCAAGAGCGATTTCGAAGTGCCGCTCCAGTTCGACAATTTCCGCGACTGAGCGGATGGCCTTCGACGCGCTGGACAATCCGGTCTGGTCGTCGCTGACGAGCCATCACGCCGCGCTCGCGCAGACGGCCGGGCGCGCGCGACGCTATCCGGCCGACGTCGCGCCGTTCGTCGGCGTCGCACCCGGCGACGACGACGCGCTCGCCGATGTCGAGCGACTCGTGAATCCCGGCGAGCAGGTCTGCTTCGTCGGATTCGCGCCGCGGCTCGATTCCGGCTGGCACGTCGAAGAATCCGTCCCGATCGCGCAGATGGTTCGCGACGAGCCGCTCGACGTGCCCGGTGGTCCGCCGGCGATCGAGCTTGCGAGCGAGCGCGAAGTCGCCGACATGCTCGCGCTGACCGCGCTCGTCTATCCGCATTATTTCCGCCCGCGCACGATCGCGATGGGCCGCTACTTCGGCATCTATGACGGCGACCGCCTCGCCGCGATGGCCGGCGAGCGCATGCACTGCGAGGGACATCGCGAGATCAGCGCGGTCTGCACGCATCCCGATTTCCTGGGACGCGGCTACGCGCGGCGGCTGATCGCGCTGCTGACGAATCGCATCCTCGATGCCGGCGAGCGGCCGTTTCTGCATTTCAGCCACGAGAACGCGAGCGCGAAGGTGCTTTACGAGCGACTCGGCTTTGCAATCCGCAGCGACATTCCACTACTCGTCGCCACACGTTCGCGCAAGATCAGGGATGCTTGAAAGGATCGACGACTTCGAGATCCTTGCAAATCCTTCGCGCGAGATGCTCGTTGATCTCGTTATGCCTTGGGATCGTCACCGCCTTCCCCGCGGCGCGATTCACATACACCGTATGCGCGCCACCTTCGCGATGGAACTCGCAACCGTACCGCTCGAGGTGTCGCAGCAGATCGCATCGCTTCATCCGAGGGCGGAAACGCGTTCCCGGATGACTGCATGCCCCTCGATCGACTCTTCCGCGAGAGCGCGGTTGGCCTCCAACACGAGCTGGATGGCTTCCTTGAGGTTTTGCCTCGCTTCTTCGAGCGTGGCGCCCTGCGTGTTCGCGCCCGGCAACTCTTCGACGAAGCCGATATAGCCCTCGGGCACTTTTTCGAAAACAGCCGTGAATTCCATCGTGTCACCTCGCAGCGTGTTCACTATACGCGTCAGTCGCGCATCCTGGTTCTGCTTTTCCGCTGTTCCGATTTTGCTGAAGCCGATGACTTGCCAGTACCGGAATTGACGGCGGGCGAACTCGAACCGCGCGACCTGAGCCACGCCGCGTAATCGTCGAGATCGCCGTCGAACAGCTCGACCTTGCCGTCGGCGACGCGCCAGAACGTGTCGCACACGAGGCCCGTGAGATGGCGATCGTGCGAGACGAGCACGATCGCGCCGGGGAAATCGCTGAGCGCCTCGGCGAGCGCTTCGCGCATCTCGAGATCTAGATGGTTGGTCGGCTCGTCGAGCAGCAGCACGTTCGGCTTTTTCCAAGCGATCAAGGCGAGCGCGAGCCGCGCGCGCTCGCCGCCGGAGAACGTGTCGACGACTTCGAACGCTCGATCGCCCGGGAAATTCCATTTGCCGAGGAAATCGCGGAATTCCTGCGTCGCGACACCCGGAGCGATCTCGCGCAGATGATCGATCGGCGTCTCGCCTTCGCGCAGCGATTCGACCGTGTGCTGCGCGAAGTAGCCGAGCACGAGATCGGGATGCGCGGTGCGCTCGCCGGCCAGCATCGGAATCTCGCCGACGAGCGTCTTGACGAGCGTCGACTTGCCGGCGCCGTTCGGTCCGAGCAGGCCGATGCGATCGCCCGCTTCGAGCCCGAACTTGACCTTGCGCAGCACGACGACGTGGTTCGCGGGATCGAGGTCGAGCGCGTGATCGGAGAAATCGAGGTGTTCGATGTCGGACGCGTCCTCGATCGTGTAGCCCGCCTCGACGTGATTCAGCCGCAGCAGCGAATGCGGCAGCTTCGCGGGCTCGGCGAAATCGATGTGGATCTGCCGCTCGGCGCGCACGGCTTCGGTGCCGGGCAATTTCGCGAGGCGCTTCATGCGCGACTGCGCCTGCTTCGCCTTGCTCGCCTTCGCCTTGAAGCGGTCGATGAACGCCTGCAGATGCGCGCGCTCGACCTGCTCCTTCTCGAACGCGATCTGCTGCTGATGCAACTGCTCCGAGCGCTGATGTTCGAAGCTCGTGTAATCGCCGGTATAGAGCTTCGCGCGCCCTTCGTTGAGATGCAGGATGTGCGTCGTCACGCCGTCGAGGAATTCGCGGTCGTGCGAGATCATCAGCAGCATGCCGGGATATTTCAGCAGCCACTGCTCGAGCCAGAGCACGGCGTCGAGGTCGAGATGGTTCGTCGGCTCGTCGAGCAGCAGGAGATCCGACGGCGTCATCAGCGCACGCGCGAGATTGAGGCGCACGCGCCAGCCGCCGGAGAAATCCGCGACCGGCATGCGATGCGTTCCGGAGCGGAACCCGAGCCCGTGCAGGAGCTTTCCGGCGCGCGCTTCGGCATCGTAGCCGTTGATCTCGGCCATCTTCTGATGCGCGGCCGCGACTGCGTCCCAGTCTTCCGCCGCCGTCGCCGCCGCTTCGGCTTCGAGGATCGCGTGCACTTCGGCGTCGCCCGACACGACGAAATCGATCGCGGCGTCCGGCAGCGACGGCGTTTCCTGCGCGACGCTCGCGATGCGCAGGCGCGACGGCAGATCGAGATCGCCCTTGTCCGGCTCGAGCTCTCCCTGGATCGCCGCGAACAGGCTCGACTTGCCGCAGCCGTTGCGGCCGACGACGCCGACGCGCGCGCCGGCGTGCAGCGCGAGGTCGACGTTGGACAGCAGCAGGCGTTCGCCGCGCCGGAGGGCGAAGTTCCTGAAGGCGATCATGAACGGGACGGGTTTTTCGAGGGCCGGCGATTGTAGCGGACTGAAGTCGCGCGAGCGCGGCGGCTTTTCGCGGGACTTTATCATTATCGCGCGTCCTCGCACGCAATGAAATCCGAGACGCGGCGACGGGTTCGCGGCAGAATCCGCGTCCGATTCCGCGCATCACGAGGCATCCGACATGCAGGATATGACCCAGGGATCGATCGCGCGGCACCTCGTGCGGATGTCGGCGCCGATCGCGGTCGGCATGCTTTTCCAGACGATGTACGTGCTCGTCGACCTCTACTTCGTCGCGCGCCTCGGGGATGCCGCGATCGCGGGCGTCAGCACGGCAGCGAATCTCCAATTCATCATCATGGCCGCGACGCAGGTGCTCGGCGTCGGCACGATGGCGCTGATCGCGCAGGCGTCGGGCCGCAAGGATCAGGCCGACGCGAATCTCGTGTTCAACCAGAGCCTCGTGCTCGCGGCGATCCTGATCGCCGCGACGCTGATCGGCGGCTACACGGTCGTCGGCCCATACATGAGAAGTCTCGGCGCGGACGCCGCGACTGCGACCGCCGGCACCGAATACCTTCGATGGTTCCTGCCCGGCCTCGCGCTGCAATTCGCGCTGATCGCGATGGGCTCGGCGCTGCGCGGCACCGGCATCAACAAGCCCTCGCTGATCGTGCAGATGCTGACGGTCGTGCTGAACGCGCTGCTCGCGCCGGTACTGATCGCGGGATGGATCAGCGGAAAGCCGCTCGGCATCGCCGGCGCCGGTCTTGCGACTTCGCTCTCGGTCGCTTTCGGCGTCGTGCTGATGTGGCTCTATTTCCACAAGCTCGAGAAGTACGTCGGCATCGACCGCAACCTGCTCGGCGCGCGCGTCGACGTCTGGAAGCGCATCCTGCGCATCGGTCTTCCGCCCGGCGGCGAGTTCGCGCTGATGTTCTGCTATCTCGCGGTCATCTACTGGATCATCCGCCATTTCGGCGCCGAGGCGCAGGCCGGATTCGGCGTCGGCTCGCGCGTCATGCAGGCGATCTTCCTGCCGGCGATGGCGGTCGCGTTCGCGACGGCGCCGATCGCGGGGCAGAACGTCGGCGGCGGCCATCACGATCGCGTGCGCGACACGTTCCGCGCGTCCGCGATCGTCGGCAGCATGATGATGCTGGCGCTGACGCTCGTCTGTCAGATCAAGCCCGAGTGGTTCGTGCACTTCTTCACGAAGGATCAGGCCGTGCTCGCGGTCGCGGCGACGTTCCTGCACATCATCTCGTGGAACTTCGTCGCGCAGGGACTGATCTTCACCTGCTCCGGCATGTTCCAGGCGCTCGGCAACACGCTTCCGGGGCTCGCGAGCAGCGCGACGCGGCTCGTCACGTTCGCGATTCCGGCATTGTGGCTCTCGACGCGCGCCGGCTTCGAGCTCCGGCACCTCTGGTATCTCTCGGTCGCGACCGTGACGCTGCAGGCGCTGACGAGCCTCTGGCTCCTGCGCGGGCAGTTCCGGCGCCGGCTTGCCGCGAAACCGGTGGCCGCGGTCGCCTAGCGATCTGCGCATTTCGCAGGACTGCGCGGTTGTTCAGGACGATCCGACGCATCGCGCCGAGCCGTCGCTCTCGCAGGAGTCAGCCGCGAACTTTCGTCAGAAGATCGCGGCTGTCGCCGCTCCTACAATGCAGTCGTGCAAAATCGCATGCAACGGATCATCGAGGACTTGCCATGCCCAACGAACTCAGGAACCGCACCGCGCTCGTGACGGGTGCCTCGTCCGGCATCGGCGAGGCGACGGCATTGATGCTCGCCGAAGCTGGCGCGCGCGTCGCGATCGCGGCGCGGCGGCGCGAGCGTCTCGAAGACGTCGCCGCTCGGATTCGCGGGCGCCGCGGCGAGGCGCACGTCATCGAGGCCGATTTCGGCGTCGAAGCCGAGGCGCAGCGCGCGGTGCACGATGCCGAGCAGGCGTTCGGACGTCTCGATATTCTCGTCAACAACGCCGGCGTCATGTATCTCGAGCCGGTCGCCGAAGCCGATCTCGCGCGCTGGCGGCGCATGTTCGAGATCAACGTGCTCGGCCTCATCGCCGCGACGCAGGCCGCGCTGCCCGGCATGCGCGCGCGCAAGGACGGGCACATCGTCAACATCGCCTCGACGGCAGGACGCATCGCCTCGCCGATGGGCGCGGCGTATTCGGGCACGAAATTCGGCGTCGTCGCGTTTTCCGAATCGCTGCGCAAGGAAATCTACTCCGATCGCGTGCGCGTCACGGTCATCGAACCCGGCCTCGTCGCGACCGAGCTTCGCGATCACATCGGCCACGCCGCGACGCAGAAGGCGATCAACGCATGGGCGGCTTCGGTGCGCCAGCTTCAGCCAGAAGACATCGCGCGCGCTATTCTTTTCTGCGTCTCGCAGCCCGATCAGGTCTGCATCAACGAAGTGCTGATGCGGCCGACCGATCAGGAGCGTTGAGGCGGTCCGACCGCGCCGTTTCGACGTAGAATCGCGCGCTTCCAGCGTGGTGGAGATGCGCCATGTCGTGCGATGCCCGCATGCTCGCGGCAGTCGAGCTGTTCGAGCACCTGACCGATGCCGAGCGCACCGAGCTCGCCGCGGCGATCGACGTGCGGCGATTGCAGGGTGGCGATACGCTGTTCCAGGTCGGCGAGCCCGGTGAATCGCTTTACGTGGTGCAGTCGGGCGAGATCGAGCTCTTCATCCGCGACACGGTCGGGCAGCGCATTCCGCTCGCGATCGTCGGCAGCGGCGAGGTGTTCGGCGAGCTCGCGCTGCTCGATCGCAGCCCGCGCACGGCGACCGCGATCGCGCTGACCGACAGCGAGCTGTTCGAGCTCGATCGCGACGATCTGCTGCTCCTGTTCCGCACGAGTCCGGATTCCGCGCTGCGCCTGCTCGCCGCGATGGGCCGCATGACGCGCAAGGCCGACGAGCTTCTGAAGACACGCGTCTCGCGCAACGTCAACGAGGAGATCGAGGAGCACCTCACGCTCGTGCAGCGCTCGGTCGACTGGATCTCGTGGTTCAGCGGCAGCCTGTGGTTCCTGGCGCTGACGGCGATCTGGTTCGTCGTCTGGATCGCGGTCAACATGCTGTCGCTCGGCGTGCCGCAATTCGATCCGTATCCGTTCGGCTTGCTGACGATGATCACGTCGCTCGAAGCGATCTTCCTTTCGTGCTTCGTGCTGATCAGCCAGAACCGCCAGGCCGACAAGGATCGCGTGCGCGCGAACATCGAGTACGAGGTCAACATCAAGGCCGAGCTCGAAGTCGCGCACTTGCACGAGAAGACCGATCGCATCCACGCCGAGATGCTCGAGCATTTCAACCGCATCGAGAAGGCGCTGGCGTTGCGCGGCCCCGCACCGGCCGCCTGATCCTCCCTGCTCCCGTAGGAGCGGCGACAACCGCGATCTTTCGTGGACCGGCGACAGACAAAGCAAAAGATCGCGGCTGTCGCCGCTCCTACGGGGATTTGAGCAGCGGCGCGGATGCGAACGGCGCGCCGGCGAAGTATCCTTCGCACCCCGCGCCGCGAGGCGGCGTTCTCAAACATCTGTTTTTCGGCAGGAAATCCGTCATGGGCAGAGGCCCCAGCATCGAGAACCGCAAGAACGCCGCCGACGCGAGCCGCGGCAAAGTCTTCACGAAACTGATCCGCGAGATCACGATCGCCGCTCGCAACGGCGCCGATCCCGCCGGCAACTCGCGCCTGCGCATGGGCATCGACAAGGCGCTCGCGGCGAACATGTCGAAGGACACGATCGAGCGCGCGATCCGCCGCGGCTCCGGCGCCGAGGGCGCGGACAACATGCAGGAGCTGCGCTACGAAGGCTACGGCCCCGGCGGCGTCGCGCTGATCATCGACGCGATGACCGACAACACGCAGCGCACCGTCGCCGACGTGCGCCACGCGCTCGCCAAGCACGGCGGCAATCTCGGCACGAGCGGTTCGGTCGCATTCCAGTTCAAGCGCATCGGCGAGATCGTCGTCGACACGTCGAAAGCCGGTTCGGAAGACACCGTGCTCGAGACCGCGTTGGATGCCGGTGCGGACGACGTCAGCAGCGAGGACGGTACGACCACCGTGCTCGCGGCGCCGGAAGCGTTCGAGGCGGTGCAGAAGGCGCTGGCAGGCACCGGCCTCGATATCGTGCGCGCCGACGTCGTCATGCGTCCCGAGAACCGTGTCGCGGTCAGCGGCGAGGCCGAGGAGACCTTGCGCGATCTGCTCGCATGGCTCGACGAGCTCGACGACGTGCAGGAGGTCTACCACAACGCGGCGCTGCCGGATTGATTGCTGATGCGATGGCCTGCGCGTCGAACGAGATGTTCGCGTTCGGGCGCACGACGGGAAGGTCATCGGATGTAGTGCGATCCATGGCGGATGTCGGTGGGCTGAAGCCCACCCTATGAGCTATGAGTCTGATCCGCGGGCCTGCGCGCCTTGCGCATGCGTGATCCAGACGCATGCGTTATTACGCGATGCCGCCACACGCCGTCACGGCACCGCTCCCGATCGCCCGCTCAGCCGAGGCGCTCGGCCAGCCAGCCGCGCGCAAGGTTCCAGCCGCGCTGGACCGTTCGCAGCGAAATGCCGAGCGCCTCGGCGGTTTCCGCCTCGCTGAGCCCGGCAAAATAACGGCATTCGAAGACATGGGCGAGGCGCGCGTTCTCGCGCTCTAGCATGCGCAGCGCGTCGTCGATCATGACCAGCCGCTCGGTCTCGGCGAACGTCTCGGCATCGACGATCGAAAGCTCCTCGCGCCGCTGCGATCCGCCGCGCTTCTCCGAAAGCTGCTCGCGTGCGTAATCGCACAGGATCTGCCGCATGACGCGGCTCGCGAGATAGAAGAAATGGCGGCGGTTCGCGACCGTCACGCGGGCCTGTCCGAACAGCCGCAGATAACATTCGTTGACGAGGCCCGTCGCGCCGAGCGTGTCGGTGTCGACGGCGGTGAGCTGGCGGCGCGCGAGGCGCTTGAGATCGCTGTAGACGAGCCGCACGAGATCGCTCCATGATCCGGCGTCGCCGCCGCGTGTCGCGATCAGGAGCTGCGTGAACTCGCCGGGATCGAGCGCCGCCAGCAGCGCTTCCGGTTCGCCTTCGGCGTCCAACTCGCCTTCTCGAACTTCCATGAGTCCCGTTTCGTCGAAGCGCAACGGCATCGCATCGCGCGTGAATCCCGGCATGTGCCTGCTTGCAAGCGATTTTCGAAATCCCGGGATCATGGAATACGCGAGACGCGGCGCGAACCGGACAACACGCGCCATCCGATGCTTCTTGCCGCGACGACTGCTGGGGTAGCATCGCGCTCTGCACGTTTCGGCTGCGACGAGCACGCGATGAGAATCCAAGGACGCTGTCACTGCGGCAATTTCTCGTTCATGCTCGACTGGACGGGCGATCCCGCGACGATTCCGGCGCGCGCCTGCACGTGCACGTTCTGCACGCGGCACGGTGCAGCATGGACGTCGTGCCCCGGCGGATCGCTGAGGATCCGGATCGGCCAGCCGTCCGCAACGACGACGTACCGCTTCGGCA
>DASZWL010000251.1:0-1648 GCA_035546695.1 Rhodanobacteraceae bacterium
CGGCGGAGCGTCGATCCGCCGCGACGGCGCTTCCGGCCCGGCTGCTAGGATGGCGTCAGCGACGGCAGCGAGCGAGCGCTTGAACGCGACACCTTCCCCGATCGGCCGCGTGCGGGACTTCCTTCGCGGCCTGCAGAACCGTATCTCCGCTGCGCTCGAGACGGCCGACGGGCAAGGCCGCTTCATCGAGGACGCCTGGCAGCGCGCCGAAGGCGGCGGCGGACGCTCGCGCGTCATGAAACGCGGCGCCGTGTTCGAGCAGGCCGGCGTCGGTTTTTCCGAAGTCTCGGGAGAGAAGCTGCCGCCGTCCGCGAGCGCGATCCGTCCCGCGATCGCCGGACGCGCGTGGACTGCGCTCGGCGTCTCGCTCGTGCTGCATCCGGAAAATCCGTACGTGCCGACGACGCACGCGAACGTGCGCTACTTCGAGGCGCGTGCGGACGATGCGCCGACGGTCTGGTGGTTCGGCGGCGGCTTCGACCTGACGCCGTTCTATCCGTTCGACGAGGACGTCACGCATTGGCATCGCGTCGCTCGAGATCTTTGCGCGCCGTTCGGCGACGACGTCTACGCGCGGTACAAGCGCTGGTGCGACGAATATTTTTTCCTCAAGCATCGCAACGAGACGCGCGGCGTCGGCGGGCTTTTCTACGACGATCTCGACGAAGGCGGCTTCGAGCGCTGCTTCGCTTTGACGCAAGCCGTCGGCAACGGATTCCTCGACGCGTATCTGCCGATCGTCGAGCGCCGCAAGGCGACGCCATATGGCGAGCGCGAGCGCGAGTTCCAGCTCTACCGGCGCGGGCGCTACGTCGAGTTCAATCTCGTCTACGACCGCGGCACGCTGTTCGGCCTGCAATCGGGCGGACGCGCCGAGTCGATCCTGATGAGCCTGCCGCCGCGCGTGCGCTTCGAGTACGGCTACGCGCCGCCGGAAGGGAGCGCCGAGGCGCGTCTCGCCGATTACTTGAAGCCGCGCGACTGGCTCGCGCCGGGCGCGCAGACGATTTCCTAGTCGAAGCCGTTCGCGAGGATGCGGTCCGGATCGAACTCGAACGCGCCGATGTCGGCCGTGCCGCCGATTTCGCGCGCGAAGCCCGCGCCGCGCTGGTCGTAAGGCAGCGTCTCGGGATTGATGCCGGCATCGATCGCGACGCTTCCCGCCGACAGTGCATGCGTGCGCGTCGCACCACCGTTGTTCGCGAGCGGCGCGAGCCCGGGATCGACGCCGATCATCGTATCGGGCGGCAGCGTGACGTTGTCGTCGACCGATAACACGAGCGCGTTCGAGCCGACGAACGCGGGATCGTCGTAGCCGTCGTAGTGATAGATGCCGACGTCCGCGCCGCCGCCGAGATTGCCCGAGACAATGCTGCTCGTGATCGTCACCTCGACCTGCTCGCCGTAGTTCGGCGAATACGCCTCGATGCCTGGGTGGCCGCCGTCGCCGTAGTAATTCGTGCTGGTGTTGTCGGCGACGGTCGTGTTGAGAATGTGCGTGGCGCAGCCGACCTCGGCGCCGGCGCCGTAGTTGCCGACGTTTCCGCTGATCGTGCTGTTGACCAGCGTCAGGGTCGGCAGCGTGCCGTCGGGGTCCTCGTGGCAGCGCAGGCCGCCGCCGATCGCGAACGGAAGATCCGTCGCGACG
>DASZWL010000252.1:0-2389 GCA_035546695.1 Rhodanobacteraceae bacterium
CACCGATCTCGGTACGCTGGACTTGCTGGGCCGCATCACGGGCGTCGGCGACTATGCGCGTGTTGCGCGGGAAGCGGTCGAGGTCGAATTATTCGGGCGGCGCGTGCTGGCGATCAGTCTCGACGACCTGATCACAGCGAAAGAGGCGCTCGGTCGTGACAAGGATTTGATCGCGGCGAAGGAATTGCGCGCGATTCGTCAGAAGGCGGGGACGGGTTCGGTGGGCTGAAGCCCACCCTATCGCGGCAATCGTCATCCCGGCGAAGGCGGGGATCCATTTGCTTCCCGCGCGACGCGTCAAAATCAAAATGGATTCCGGCTTTCGCCGGAATGACGGCAGTGGCGTATTCGGCGGAATTTGCGAGAGGCCAGCCTCAGGCAACCTGACGCGACGCTTTCTTGCGATCGCTCTCGGTGAGATGCCGCTTGCGAAGGCGAATCTCCTTCGGCGTGACCTCGACGAGTTCGTCGTCCTCGATGAACTCCAGCGCCTGCTCGAGCGACATCCGGACCGGCGGCGTCAGCTGCACGTTGTCGTCCTTGCCGGCGGCGCGGATGTTCGTGAGCTGCTTCGCGCGGAGCGCGTTGACCGTGAGGTCGTTGTCCTTCGCGTGAATGCCGACGAGCTGGCCTTCGTAGATCTCGTCGCCTTCGCCGACGAGGAGGCGTCCGCGTTCCTGCAGGCTCACGAGCGCATATGCGGGCGCCATGCCGGTACCGTTCGAGATCATGACGCCGTTCGGACGCTTCGCGATCGCGCCTTCGGATTTCGGTCCGTAATGATCGAACACGTGGAACAGCAACCCCGTGCCCGCCGTGATCGTGCGGAACTCGGTCTGGAATCCGATCAGCCCGCGCGCGGGAATCAGGTATTCGAGGCGCGCGCGGCCTTTGCCGTCGGGCTCCATGTTCCTGAGCTGTCCCTTGCGCTGGCCGAGGCGCTCCATGACGCCGCCCTGGAACTGCTCTTCCATGTCGACGACGAGCTGCTCGATCGGCTCGCTCGGAACGCCGTCGATTTCCTTCACGATGACTTCGGGACGCGACACCGCGAGCTCGTAACCTTCTCGGCGCATCGTCTCGATGAGGATCGAGAGATGCAATTCGCCGCGTCCCGACACCTTGAACTTGTCGGGATCGTCGGTCTCCTCGACCTTGAGCGCGACGTTGTGCAGCGCCTCGCGCATGAGGCGATCGCGGATCTGGCGCGAGGTGAGGAACTTGCCGCCGCTTCGATCCTTGCTGCCGGCGAACGGCGAGTTGTTGACCTGAAACGTCATGCTGATCGTCGGCTCGTCGACGGTCAGCACTGGCAACTGCTCCGGCGCTTCGGGCGCGCAGACCGTGTCCGAGATACCGAGATTCTCGATGCCGCTGATCGCGATGATGTCGCCGGCTTCGGCTTCGGGCACCTCGCGGCGCTCGAGACCCATGAAGCCGAGCACCTGCAGGACTTTGCCGTTCCGCTTGTTGCCTTCGCGATCGACGATCGTGACCGGCATGTTCGTGCGCACCTTGCCGCGCTGCACGCGGCCGGTGCCGATGATGCCGACGTAGTTCGAATAGTCGAGATTCGAGACGCGCATCTGGAACGGACCGTCCGGATCGACCTGCGGCGGACGCACGTGCTTGACGATCGCTTCGAACAGCGGCGTCATATCGCCCGAGCGCACGTCGCCGGACATGCCGGCATAACCTTGCAGCGCGCTCGCGTAGACGGTCGTGAAATCGAGCTGCTCGTCGGTCGCGCCGAGGCGATCGAAGAGATCGAACGTGGCATTGAGCACCCAGTCGGGACGCGCGCCGGGACGGTCGACCTTGTTGACGACGACGATCGGCCTGAAGCCCATGCGGAACGCCTTCTGCGTCACGAAGCGCGTCTGCGGCATCGGGCCGTCGAACGCGTCGACGAGCAACAGCACGGAATCGACCATCGACAGCACGCGCTCGACTTCGCCGCCGAAGTCGGCGTGGCCCGGCGTATCGACGATGTTGATGCGCCACTCCTCGCCGTCCGGCGCCTTCCAGCGGATCGCGGTGTTCTTCGAGAGGATCGTGATGCCGCGCTCTTTTTCGAGATCGTTCGAGTCCATCACGCGATCGGGTACGACCGCGCGCTCGGACAGCGTGCCCGACTGCTTCAGGAGCTGATCGACGAGCGTCGTCTTGCCATGGTCGACGTGCGCGACGATCGCGATGTTGCGGAGCTTTTCGATGGACATGCGTGCGGCCTGACGGCGCCGGGGGACGGGGCCGTCGAGAAAGGGAAAAAGGGTGCCTTGCGGCGCTGCAGCAATTGTAGCATCTCGGGTGCGGGGCTGCCTTTGAAAAAGCCGGGATTCGGGATTCGGGATTCGGGATTCGGGATAACGAGTTTCCATCCCGAATC
>DASZWL010000253.1:0-2388 GCA_035546695.1 Rhodanobacteraceae bacterium
TTTCCTCCTCCCGCTTGCACGGCTTTTCCCCCTCTCCCGCTTGCGGGAGAGGGTTGGGGTGAGGGCAATCCGGGTTCGCCGCTTCGTCCGTTTCGGCACTGCGAAACGCATCACTCCGATCGGCCCTCACCCTGCCCTCTCCTGCAAGCGGAAGAGGGGAAAGCAAGCTCGCCGCCATTTTTATTCGTAACCAGAGCTAAGGAAAAAGCACGCGCGTTGCCGTCTCGTCGGCGAGCGCGCAGAATGCAATCCCGCTCGCGAGCCCGCGATCGTTTCTGCGCCGCGAGCGCATTCCGCTTCCGATGTCCGAATCCCTCACTCCTTCGCTGCCCGAGCGCGAGGTCCTGACGCCGTCCTCGCTGAACCGGCTCGTGCGCGATCTGCTCGAAGACGCGCTGCCGCTGATCTGGGTCGAGGGCGAGCTCTCGAACGTCGTGCGCGCGGCGTCGGGACATCTCTACTTCACGATGAAAGACACCGCGGCGCAGATCCGCTGCGCAATGTTCCGGCCGCGCAGCACATGGCTCCGCTTCAAGCCGGCCGACGGCATGCACGTCGTCGCGCGCGGACGCGTCAGCCTCTACGAAGGCCGCGGCGAGTTCCAGCTCGTCGTCGAGCATCTCGAGGAAGCCGGCGAAGGCGCGTTGCGGCGCGAGTTCGAGCGGCTCAAGACGCGCCTCGCCGCCGAAGGGCTCTTCGCCGCCGAACGCAAGCGCGCATTGCCGCGTTTCGCGCGCCGCATCGGCGTCGTGACGTCGCCGTCGGGCGCCGCGATCCGCGACGTGCTGAGCGTCGTCGCACGGCGCTTTCCGCTCGCCGAGATCGAGATCCTGCCGGTGCCGGTGCAGGGCCGCGATGCGCCGCCGGTCATCGTCGAAGTCATCAACGCCGCGTCGCGCATGCGCCGGCATGACGTTCTGCTGCTGACGCGCGGGGGCGGATCGCTCGAAGATCTCTTCGCGTTCAACCACGAAGGCATCGCTCGAGCGATCCACGCGAGCGCCATCCCGGTCGTCTCGGCGATCGGTCACGAGATCGATTTCACAATCGCCGATTTCGTCGCCGATCTTCGCGCACCGACGCCATCGGCCGCGGCCGAGCTCATCGTTCCGGATGCCGAGCAGCTCGTACGGCTGCTGCAGCACGAAGAAAGACGCCTGAAGCACGCGATCTCGCGCAAGCTCGAAGCGTCGATGCAGAAGAGCGATCGCCTGTGCGCGCGGCTGCACGCGCAAGGCCCGCAGGTGCGCCTCGCACGAGTACGCGAGCGCGCGACGAATCTCGACCGGCGATTGCAGGCGGCCGCTCGCAGCCGCGTCGCACTCTCTGTGCTCGCGATCGACCGCCTGCGCGCGAGACTCGCCGTGCAGGATCCGCAGCACGCGCTCGCGCGTCGCTCCGAGCGCATCGGGACACTGGCGAACCGCTTGCGCGCCGCGCTCGCGCGTACGGCCGAGCGGCGCGCGCTGCGGCTCGCCGAGCTCGGGCGCACGTTGAACGCGGTCAGTCCGCTAGCGACGCTCGATCGCGGCTATGCGATCCTGATCGAGCGCGAATCGGGACGCGTCGTGCGCTCGATCCGTCAGGCTCCCGCCGGCGCGGCGCTGCGCGCGCGCGTGGCGGACGGCGAATTCGATGCGCACGTCGACGCGCCGCGATCCGATCCAGAGCGGTCCTGACGCACGCAATACGCCGCGAACCGCACGCTTCAGCTCTGCATCATCGGCATCGCCTACGATTCGCGTAGTCTCGTATCTGCGGAATCGCGGAGTATCCGATGCTCGCAAAGACCTATCCGTACTATCTCGCTGGCCAGCCGCGCCGGCCGAACGCCGATCTCGCCGTCATCGACAAGTATTCGGGCGAAGTCGCGACGCGCGTCGCGCTCGCCGATGCGAAGGCGGTCGAGCAGGGGATCGCGGCCGCCGCCAAGGCCGAAGATGCGATGCGTGCGATGCCGCCGTATGCTCGGCAGGAAGTGCTCGAGCATTGCGTCGATCGTTTCCGCGAGCGTCACGATGAGCTCGCGATGGCACTCTGCATCGAAGCCGGCAAACCGATCCACGATGCCGAAGGCGAAGTCACGCGCCTCGTCGACACGTTCCGCGTCGCGGCCGAGGAAGCCGTGCGCGTCGACGGCGAAATCATCAATCTGGAAATCTCCGAGCGTGCGAAAGGCTATCGCGGCTTCGTGCAGCGCGTGCCGATCGGCGCGTGCTCGTTCATCACGCCGTTCAATTTTCCGTTGAATCTCGTCGCGCACAAGGTCGCGCCGGCGATCGCGGCGGGCTGCCCTTTCGTGCTGAAGCCTTCGGAGAAGACGCCGGTCGGCGCGCTCATCATCGGCGAAGTGCTGGCCGAGACCGATCTTCCGCGAGGGGCGTTCTC
>DASZWL010000254.1:0-10024 GCA_035546695.1 Rhodanobacteraceae bacterium
AAGTGCGCGCTGCGCTCGCGATCGACGCGGCGACGCTGCCGGCCGAGCACTGGCGCCGCTCGAATCATCTGAACGCGCTGATGATGGTGCAGCTCGACCGGCGCGACTATCGCGCCGCGCTCGAATCGGCGAAGGAAACGCTGCGCATCGACCGGACGATCTACACCGACGACGATCATCCCGAGCGCGCGAACGATCTCAACTCGGTCGGCATGCTGTACGCGCTCGTCGAGGATTTCCCTTCGGCCGTCGCGCCGCTCCGCGATGCGTTGCGGCACATGGAAGCGAAGTTCGGCGCCGAGGACTACCAGGCCGCTTGGGTGCGCGCGAACTACGGCGTCGTGCTCGCGCATTCGGGCGACATCGCCGGCGGCGAAGCCGAGATCACACACGCGATCACGACGTTCGAGCATCTCGCCGAGCCCGATCTCGACGAGGAAGCGGCGACCTGGGAAAAGCTCGCGCGCGTTCGCCTCGAGCGCGGGGACGCCGCCGGCGCGCTGCCGGCGATCGACCGCATCGACGCGCTGCTCGCGAAGATCGGCACGCCCGGCGCGTACTGGGACGGCCGGGCCGGCGCGCTGCGCGGCACGGCGCTGCTGCAACGCGGCGATGCGGCCGGCGCGCTGGCCGTGCTCGAGCCCGCGAGCGCCGCGCTCGCCCGATCCGCAAAGCCGGATGCAGTGCTCCGCGTCGAGATTCCGCTGCTGCAGGCGAATGCCGCGCGCGCACTCGGCAAGGCCGGCGACGCCGAAGCGTTCGCGCGCACCGGCCGCGCTACGCTGGCCGGGCTCGCGAATCCGCCGTCGCGCGTCCTCGCGCTGGCCAAGCCGTTCGAGACGGTTCCCGCCACGACGCCGTAACCGAAATCCGGCGCCGCGGCGCATCCGCCGCGCACATTTACATTTCCCGTTGTCGCAGATAAAGGCCAAAGCGCGTTCTCCACTCGCAGGAAGGGAGGGAGAACATCATGAAGTCCTGGCTGAATGCCTTGCGACGGCTGCCCGTGCACGCCGTCGGCGCATCGTTGTGTCTCGTTCCGATCGCCGCGCAGGCGCAACTGGTCGACATCACGCAGGCCGCGCCGTACGTCTACGGCGGCGGCATCGGCAAATCGCTCGCCGACGAGATCGGCAGCGGTCGCGGCGACGAAGCGACCGAATGGTCTTCGATGTACGTCATCGCGCGCGACCCGGTGCGCGCGATCCGGCGCGGACGCCAGATATTCCAGCGCAAGTTCACGCTCGATCAGGGTCAGGGCCCGCGCGTCAATCCCGATTCGGACGGCGACATCATGGCCAATCCCGCGCTCGGCGCGGGGCTTGCCGACAGTTGCGCGTCGTGTCACGGGCGGCCGCGCGGATCGGCCGGTTTCGGCGGCGACGTCGCGACACGGCCGGACAGCCGCAATGCGCCTCATCTCTTCGGCATCGGCCTTCGCGAGATGATCGCCGACGAGATGACGTCGAACCTTCGCGCATTGCGCTCGCGCGCCGCGCAAGAAGCCGCCGCGAAGCACGCGGACGTCACGATGCCGCTCGCGAGCAAGTTCATCGGCTTCGGCTCGATCACGGCGCATGCGGACGGAAGCTTCGACACTTCGCACGTCGAGGGCGTCAACGCCGATCTGCGCGTGCGCCCGTTCTTCGCCGACGGCCGCGAATACTCGGTGCGCGCGTTCGCGGTCGGCGCGTTCGCCGACGAGATGGGCCTGCAATCGGCCGATCCCGTGCTGTGCGCGGCGAGCGACCCGATCCATCCGCAGAGGACCGTGAGCCCCGCCGGCATGGTGTTCGATCCCGCGCTCGATGCGGTCAAGCGCCCGCCGACCTGCGATGCCGGAGACGATGCCGATCACGACGGCGTCGCGAACGAGCTCGATCCGGCGCTGCTCGATTACGTCGAGATCTATCTCCTCAACTATTTCCGGCCCGCGATCGGCAAGTCGACCGAGCGCACCGACGAGGGACGCGCGCTGATGCGCGCCATCGGCTGCACCGCCTGCCATGTGCAGAATTTCCACATCGATCGCGACCGGCGCGTCGCCGATGCGGACACGCGTTACGACCCCGAGCGCGGCATGTTCAACCGGCTCTACACGACGGTCACGCCGCTGTTCGACAGCGTCGACGACGGCCGCACGTATCCGAAGCTCGTGCCGAAGCGCGGCGATTTCCTCGTCACGAATCTCTTCACCGACTTCAAGCGACACGATCTCGGCCCCGCGTTCCACGAGCGCAACTACGACGGCACGATCCACACCGAGTTCATGACCGCGCCGCTCTGGGGCGTCGGCTCGAAGGCGCCGTACGGCCATGACGGACGCAGCGTGACGCTCGAGGACGTCATCCTGCGCCACGGCGGCGAGGCCGAAGCGTCGCGCGAGACGTTCGTCGCGCTCGCCGACGACAACCAGCGCAAGATCCTCGAGTTCCTGCAGTCGCTGGTCCTGTTCCCGCCGGACGACACGGCTTCGAACCTCAATCCGGGCCAGCCGGGGTCGCTCGATCCGCAGGATCCGGCGCAGCACGGCAGCATCGCGCTGTCCACGCTGTTCCGGATCACCGACGAAGGCGGCGAATAGGCGTCGCCCGACCTCGCGGCCGGTGGCGCGAACCGCCGGCCGCGAATCGCCTGTCGCAGATTTCCTGTCAGTCGCCTGCACGAATTTCCTGTCGCAAATTTCCTGTCGCAAATTTCCTGTCGCAAATTTCCTGTCGCAAATCGGACCGCGACGGCGTTCTCCGCACGCAGCCTCAAGGACGGCGCGCGGCATCGCGCGCCGAGGCGGCTCGGCGCTATCGTGCGCAAGCCTCCTTTTGCATCGGAGCCTCGCGATGTCCGATCCGACGCCGACGCTACGCGAGCTGTTCGAGGCCGCGCTCGCGCTCGCTCCCGCGGAGCGCGAAGCGTTCCTCGCCGAGCGCTGCCGCGACGCGGGACGGCGCGCCAGCGTCGAGCGCCTGCTCGCGGCGGATGCCGAAGGCGGTGCGCGCCTCCTCGACGATTCGTTCGACGCGCTGCTCGATCGCGTCGGCGATCCGGCCGATGCCGAGCCGCCCGCGGCCGGCGCTTCGGTCGGGCCGTTCACGCTCGTCGAGAAGCTCGGCGAAGGCGGATCGTCGATCGTCTTCCGCGCGACGCGCGAGCAGGACGGCGTGCGCCAGGACGTCGCGCTGAAACTCCTGCGTCGCGGGATCTATTCCACCGAGGAGCAGCATCGCTTCCGCAGCGAGCGGCAGGCGCTGGCGCAACTGCGTCACGGCGGCATCGCGCGGCTGATCGAAGGCGGCATCGCCGACAACGGCACGCCGTACATCGCGCTCGAGCTCGTCGAAGGCGAGCCGATCACGACGTACGCGCGCAACCGCAAGCTCGATCTTCGTCAGCGGCTCGCGCTCGCCGTCGCGGTCTGCCGCGCGGTCGAGGCCGCGCATCGCGCGCTGATCGTGCACCGCGATCTCAAGCCGTCGAACGTGCTCGTGACGCGCGAGGGCGAGGTCAAGCTGCTCGATTTCGGCATCGCAAAGCTCCTCGGCGCGGACGACGACGCGATGCACACGCAGCACGTCGCGCTGACGCCCGCCTACGCCGCGCCGGAGCAGTTCACGCGCGGACCGGTCACGACCGCGACCGATGTCTACGCGCTCGGCGTCCTGCTCGGCGAGCTCGTCACCGGCCGGAGGCGGGACCCCGGCGACACGCGCACGCCGTCGGCGCGGATCGAGGAGGATGCCGATCCCGCCGCGCTGCCGGCGCCACCGAAGCTCGCGCGGCGTCTCGTGCAGGGCGATCTCGACAACATCGTCATGAAGGCGACCGATGCCGAGCCCGAGCGCCGCTACGCGTCGGCCGGCGCGCTCGCCGACGACATCGAGCGGCATCTCGGCGGCGAACCCGTGTCGGCGCATCCGCCGTCGTCGTGGTATCGCGCGCGAAAGTTCGTCGCGCGCCATCGCGGCGGCGTCGCGACGACGGCGGCGTTCCTGCTCGCGATCGTCGCCGCGCTCGGCATCGCGCTCTGGCAGACGCGCGTCGCGCGGCAGCAGGCGGCGCTCGCACGCGAGCAGGCCACGCGCGCGACGGCGGTGCGCGATCTCCTCGTCGACATCTTCGATGCAGAGATCCCGTCGCGTCCGAAAGGCGAGATGCCGGACACGGCCGAACTGCTCGAGCGCGGCGCCGAGCGCGCGAAGTCCGATCTCAAGCAGACGCCGGCCGTGCAAAGCGATCTCCTGACCGCGCTCGGGCGCGTCTACGATCATCTTGCGCTGCCCGAGAAAGGCACGCCGCTGCTCGACGCGGCCGTCGATGCGGCGCGACGCGTCGTGCCGCCTGATCCCGCGCTGCTCGGCGCCGCGATCAGCGAGCGCGGCGAGGCCGATCTTTCGGCGAACCGGTTCGACGAGGCGATCCGGCGCTTCGACGAGGCGATCGCGCTGCAGAAGACGACCGATCCGAACGGCCTCGCGCTTGCGCTGACGCTCGACCGCCGCGCGCTCGCGCGAAGCCAGACCGGACATCACGACGAGGCGATCGCCGACTACGAGGCCGCGCTCGCGATCCGCCGGCGGCAACTCGCGCCGGACGATCCCGAGATCATCAACAGCGACGATGCGCTCGGCGCCGCGTACATTCGCGCCGGCCGCGTCGCCGACGCGATCCCGCTCCTGAAGAATGCGGTCGAGGGCGCGAAGGCGCGCTTCGGCGAGCGTCACGTCAAGACCGCGCACTATCTCAAGAACCTCGGCGCCGCGTACGGGATGCAGCGACACTACGCGGAATCGGCCGATCTCATCGAGCGCGCGGTCGGTATCGAGAGCGAGCTTTATCCGCCGGGAAGCCCGGACGTCGTCAACGGACTCAACAATCTCGGCAACGTCCAGCTGACGCTGGGACGCCTGCATGCGGCGCGCAAGACGCTCGAAGACGCGCGCGAGCGCAACCGCGCAGCAGGGCTCGATTCGTCGCTCGGACAGACGTTCGTGCTCGGCAATCTCGCGCGCGTCGACGAAGCGCTCGGCGACGACGGCGAAGCCGCGGCGTTGCTCGACGAGGCGCGCGCGACCGCGACGCGCGTCGTCGGCCCCGCGCATGCGCGCACGGCCACGCTCGATCTGCAGGCCGCGCGCCTCGCGCTCGTTCGCGATCCGAAATCGTTTGCTGAAGCCGAGCGCGTCGCGACGTCGATCCTCGCGCATCCCGACACGCTCGGACAGTTCCGCGCGCGCAGCGAGCCCGAAGCGCGCTACACGCTCGGGCTCGCACAAGCCGCGCGAGGCGAGACCGACGCCGCGATCGCGACATGGAAATCCGCCGTCGCTTCGCTGCCGGACGATCACGTCGATCCGATGACGCTGCCGCTCGTCGCGACGCTCGCCGCGGCCGAGGCAGCGCACGGCGAAACCGACGCCGCGATCGCGCTGCTTCGGCGATACATCGAGCGCGCCGGATACGAGCTACCGCCTTCGCACTACGCGATCGGCCTTCTCGATCTCACGCTCGCCGAGACGCTGGCCGCAGCGCACAAATCCGGCGCAGCGGGCGCGCTCGATGCGGCGGACGCGGCATTCGCCGAGCTCCCGGCCGCGCATCCATGGCACCGGCGCGCCGAAGCGCTGCGCCGGTTGCCGGGTCTCAGCTGAGCACAGATGCGGCCGCGCCGAATGTCGCAAACGGATTCCTGACGGCGTTCCTCGAAATGCGCCGCAAATCGGCGTGCCGCTGGGGAGCGCATCATGTCGAAACGAACGCATCGGCCGGAGCACGGATCGAACGTCGCATGCATCGGATGGCTGATCGGCATGCTGCTTGCCGCCACGAGCGCATCCGCGATCACCGTCGGGCCCGATTCCGATCCGAACTGCCAGTTCCACGACGTCTCCTCGGCCGTCATCGCGGCCGACCAGTCACCGGGACTCGATCTCGTGCAGGTCTCGGTCGGCACGTACACGCGCGTTTCGACGATGACGGTCACGAGCGGCGACGATCTCATCGTCGAAGGCGGGTATGCCGATTGCAGCGCCGGCGTTTCGTCCGGCAACTCGACGCTCGACGCATCGAACGCCGTGATCCACGGCTCGCTCTTCACGCATACCGGCGCCGGCAAACTGACGCTGCGACATCTCGTGCTCGAGAACGGCGATGCCGTTGCCGGCGGCGGCGTCTACTCCGACGGCAGCGGAGCACTCACGCTCGCCGACGTGATGTTGTACTCGAACTATGCCGACTACGGCGGCGGGATCTTCGTCTCCGGCCCGCAGAATCCGCACAAGCAGGTCACGCTGATCGGCGCGATGTTCAACAGCAACGTCGCGCGCGCGGACGGCGGCGGTCTCTATGCGCTGTTCGCCGACATCACGGTCGACCGCTCTCTCGCGAGCTATTTTCTCGGCAATCTCGCCAACGGCTCGGTCGGCAACGGCGACGGCGCTGGCGCATTCCTGCTCAACTCGAACTTCCATGCGCACACGCACGGCGTGCCGGGATTCGCGTTCATCGGCTCGAATCGCGCGCACCGCTTCGGCGGCGGAATCTATTTCGGAACGAACGTGCAGCAGAACTACGAGCTCTATCTCGAGAACGATCGCGCCGACGAGCCGCTGGTTGTCGACGACAACAGCGGCGTCGCCGGCGGCGGCGTCTATTTCGACGCGGAGTCGAGCGGGCAGATCAACGTGTTCGCGCATTTCCGCAACACGATCTGGACCAACAACAGGGCGAGCTACGGCGCCGTCGCGCACGTCGAGTCGGTCGCAACCGGCGACTTCGGCGTCGAGACAATCCTCCATTTCGAGCAGACCGGCGTCGGCGACGCGACGCCGCCCTGCCGGGCCGGCATGCGCTGCAACCACTTCGAGCACAACCTCGCGCAATCAGGCTACCTGATCAGCGCATCGGGCGGCGGACCGAACGGCGGCGCGTCGATCTACTTCGTGCGCGGCAGCATGCTCGACAACGACACGGTTTCGAGCGGCGGCGGGCTGATCTTCTGCGGAACGTGCCTGCTCTCGATCGATTCGAGCCTGTTCGCGCGCAATACGCTATCCGGCGATCTCTTCGGCGTCGTCGACGGAAATCTCCGCTTCGCCAACAGCACGGCGGCGAGCAACACGCTCGGCGGCGATCATCTCTTCACGGCGATCCTCGCGCCGTCGACGCTCGAGATCCTGCACAGCCTCCTGACGCAGCCGAACGATCCGGTCGACGCGTACAGCCTCGGCGCCGGCGTCGGCGTGACCGTGCGCGACGTCGGCGCCGAAGGCGTCGCGTTGACCGGCACAAACGTGCAGTATCTTTCCGATCCGTACGTCGACTCCGCCAACGGCGATTTTCACCTTCGCCTGACCTCGTCGGCCGTCGATCGCTGGGGACCGAACGGCGATCCGGACGATCCGCCGCCGACGATCGATCTCGACGGCGCGGCGCGGCCTTATCAATTCAATTCGCCGACAGAGCCGTACGATTTCGGCGCCTACGAAGCCGGCGCCATCGTCGACGAGATATTCCGCGGCGATTTCGATCGATGAAGTCGGGATCGCGCGCGACGACGACTCACGCAACGAGCGATCGCCGCGAATCCCGTATCCCCAATCCCGAATCCCGGCTCTTTCCCAGAACCGCCGCAGCCGCCCATTCGCCGGTCTCGACACCGCCTTCCATGAAGCCCTGATTGTCGAACGCGCAGTGCTCGCCGGCGAAGAAGAGATGGCCGGCGCGCTCGCCGATCGCGCCGCGGATCGTCGTCCACTGGCCCGGCGTGAAGCACGCGTAGCTGCCTTGCGTCCACGCAAAGCTCGGCCAGTGGAAGCGCGCCTCGCGCGAATTCGCGCGCACCGCCGCGATGCCGGGATAGATCGCGTCGAGCTGGCGCGCAGCGAGATCGGCCTGCGCCTTCGGCGTGCCTTCGCCGATCTCGATGCCGTGACGCCCGCCAACGAAGTTCGTCAGGATGCCGGCCGCACCGGGCTGCATGCGGCTCGTTTCCCAGGTCGTCTGCAAGGGCAGATCGGAATACGTGCTGCCGCCCATGCGATGGCGCGTCCACCAGACGCGCTCGTCGAAGCCGATCATCAGCTTCGCGTTCGTGCCGTATCGAAGCTCGGCGATCGCGCGGCGCTTCGCGGACGGTAGATCGACGCCGATGTCGACGCGGCGCAGCGTCGTGAACGGAATCGCGAGCACGATCCGGCGCGCACGCACGTCGAACGCTCCGGAGCCGCGCCTGAAGCTCAGCGTGTATGCACCGTCGGCGCCTTGACGCAGCGCTTCGAGCACGCAGCCGGTTTCGACCGAAGCGCCGAGCGCCGCGGCGAGCCGCTGCGGAACCTGATCGTTGCCGCCGCGCACGTGGAAGCGCTCGTCGCTCTCGCCGAAGATGCGGAATTTCTCGGTGCCGGGATCGATGAACGTCAGGAAATTGAGTGCCGACTGCTCGTCGCACTCGAGGCCCATCTCGGTCGTGTAGGCGACTTCGATCAGCGTGCGCAGCCAGCCCGACGCGCCGTTGCGATCGAGCCAGTGCGAGAGCGTTTCGCGATCGAGCGCTTCGACGCCGCCGGGCGTCGCGTACGTGATCTCCTCGTCGGGAATCGTCGCCGCGTCGCGCTCGATCGCGGCGGCTAGCGGCGCGAACTCGCGCAGGATTTCCTCTTCGCCGTAGCGTCTTCCACCGCAGAACCAGACGTCGCCGGCCGCCGCGCTTGGGTCTTCCGAGAGATCGTCGAGCGCAAGCCCGAGCTCGGCCGCGAGCGCACGGATGCGCGCGTGGCCGGTGTCGATCAGCTCGCCGCCGAGCTCGCAGACCTGGCCGTCGGCGAAGTGGTTGCGCAGGCTGAACATGCGTCCGCCGACGCGATCCTGCGCCTCGTAGACGCGCACGCGAAGCCCGGCCTGGCGCAGGCGATACGCGCATGCGAGTCCGGCGACGCCGGCGCCGACGATGACGACCTCGTCGTCGCTCGCACCGTGCGGCGGATTGCCGACGCACGCCGGCAGCATCAGCGCGGCCGACGCGGTGGCCGATCGAGCGAGGAAACGTCGTCTCGAGCGATCGACGCGCAGCTCGCGATCGCGGGCGATCGCCTCGTCGAGCGGCTCGCCCGTCATGCGCGCATGCGCTGCGATCGCGGCGGCGCGGCGTAATACGTCGACCAGCGGTGTGCGAGCCATGCGTCTCCCCTCGCCTGGCATCCCGGAGCGGAGCCTAGCGCGAGACGTGCCGGCGCGCACGTCGGCGCTTCGCTTTCCACCGAGTTTCCTGCCGCCGGGCGGCTTCATTACGAATCCGTGAGGGATCGGACAGGGAACCGCAAGGGGCACGCTATTTCGCGACGCGCGCAAACGTGCGTTGATGAGCTCGCAGCGTGGCCCGCCGCCGGGCCGGCAGCAACGCGAGTGAAAAACCGATCAGGGAAAAGGAGGGAACACAATGTACAGGTACTTGCAGGGATTGGCGATTTCGGGACTGCTCCTCGCGGCGCCAGCCGCATTCGCGGCCGACCATCGCGTGACCGTCAGCTCCGCCGGACATGGGTTCGATCCTCAGGAGCTGACGATCAACGTCGGCGACACGGTCACGTTCACCGCGTTTACCGATCCCCTGAAACACAACGTGCATGCGAACGACAACTCGTTCTACAGCGGCGCCCCGCAGCTCGGTCCGTGGACGTACGTGGTCCCGTTCAGATCGACCGGCAACTTCGCCTATCAATGCGATCCGCACGCGGAAATGGGCATGCGCGGTGTCATCCATGTCGTCCAGGGCGGAGGCGGCGGCGGCGATGGCGGCTCGTCGAACGTGCCGATCACGAGCGGCTTCACCGGCGCCTGGTTCGATCCCGCGCAGGGCGGTCACGGCATCTTCCTCGAGGTCCTCGACGGAAACCAGATCCTCGCCTGGTGGTTCACCTTCACGCCCGACGGCCAGCAGGCCTGGTTCGGCAATGTCGGCGCGATCGATCCCGCCACGAATACGGCAACCGTCGACGCCTTGCAGACCCAGGGCGGTCGCTGGATTCCGAAC
>DASZWL010000255.1:0-1809 GCA_035546695.1 Rhodanobacteraceae bacterium
GGGTAGGTGGTTCGGCATCGCGCTCCGACTGCCGTCATTCCCGCGAACGCGGGAATCCAGTGCCTTCAAATGCAGATGAAAAAAGTCACTGGGTCCCCGCTTTCGCGGGGATGACGATCGAAATGGCGGGGGGAAACTACCAGGGAGAAAAGGAAAACTGCGCAACACGCTCTAGTAATTGTTGACGTCGAACGCCTCGGGCATCGGCGTGTCGCCGCCTTCGGCGAGGCGGATCTTGAGCGCGAGGCCGTCGCGCGAGTCGGCGTGGTTCAGCGCTTCCTCGAGCTCGATCTTGCCTTCCTTGTAGAGCGCGTACAGCGATTGATCGAACGTCTGCATGCCTTCCTGGAGGCTTCGGTCCATCGCTTCCTTGACCTCGTGGATCTGTCCGCGACGCAACAGATCGCGGATGTGCGGCGTATTCAGCAGCACCTCGACGGCGGGCAGTCGATGGCCGTCCTTGCCCATGACGAGACGCTGGCTGATGACGGCCTTCAGGTTCAAGGCGACGTTCATCAGGATGTTCTTGTGCGCCGACTCCGGGAAGAAGTTCAGGATGCGCTCGATCGTCTGGTCCGCGTTGTTCGAATGCAGCGTCGCGAGGCAGAGATGGCCCGTCTCGGAGAACGCGATCGCGGCTTCCATCGTGTCCGAATCGCGGATCTCGCCGATCAGGATCACGTCGGGCGCTTCGCGCATCGCGTTCTTCAGCGCGTTGTGATAGCTGTGCGTGTCGAGACCGACCTCGCGCTGGTTCACGACCGACTTCTTGTGCCGGTAGAGGTACTCGATCGGATCCTCGATCGTCAGGATGTGGCCCGACGTGTTCGCGTTGCGATGATCGATCATCGAGGCGAGCGTCGTCGACTTGCCGGAACCCGTGGCGCCGACCAGGAGGATCAGGCCGCGCTTCTCCATGATGATCTGCTTGAACAGCGCCGGCAGGCGCAGCTGCTCGATCGTCGGGATCTCGCTCTTGATCGCGCGGATCACCATGCCGACTTCGCCGCGCTGCTTGAAGACGTTGATGCGGAATCGGCCGGCGTCCTTGACCGCGATCGCCATGTTCAATTCGAGATTCTTCTCGAAATGCGGTACCTGGCCTTCGTCCATCAGCGAGTACGCGATCTTCTTGACCATGCCTCCCGGCAGGCCCGTGTTGCCGAGCGGATAGAGCTTGCCTTCGACCTTGATGTTCACCGGCGCGCCCGTCGTCAGGAACATGTCCGACGCGCCCTTCTCGGTCATCAGCTTCAGGAAGTAGCCGATATCCATCGTTCCCCTCGCTTTCGTCTCGCGAAACGCCGTCCGTCCGGATCGACCGCGCGCCCCTCGCCGCGCATCGCCCGAACGGTTCTGACGCCCCCTTGCGCCGGCCCGTTGCCAAACGAGCGGGCGGCTTCCCACAATACCGCCGTCCCTTGCATCCTTCGAGCCGCGGGCTTTATGACATCAACCGCCACAAAAATCCATGTATGGGTCGCGGTTCTGACGCTCGGCGTCGCTGCCTGCGGCCCGACCAAGCCGCCGACCGACGTGCTCGGCGTCGCGACGCGCAATCTCGCCGCGGCGCGCTCGGCTGGCGCCGCGAACTATGCACAAGTCGAGCTCCGCTCGGCAGAGCAGCATCTCTCGGAGGCGAACGCGGCCTCGGCGCGGCAGGATTACGACGATGCGGCAACGCTCGCCGGCGAGTCGGCGGTCGACAGCGAGCTCGCGGCGTCGCGCACGCGCCTCGCCAAGGCGCGCGAAGCGGTCGAGCGCCTCAAGGAGCAGAACGCCGAGCTCGAGCGCGATGCCGCGCGCCAT
>DASZWL010000256.1:0-5123 GCA_035546695.1 Rhodanobacteraceae bacterium
TCCCAAGACACCCCTCATCCGCCTTCGGCACCCCGGATCGAGTCCGGGGCAGGCTCTTCTCCCGCAAGCGGGAGAAGGGAAGAACGCACTTTATCAAGCTTCCTCTTCCGTGAGACGCTTCAAGTACGCATCCGCATCGACCTGTATCTCGCGCGGACGCCGGTTCAGCAAATCCTGGATGCGCTCGTTGTCGGCCGCGCGGACGGCCGCGACCGGACCCGTCATCAGGATCTCGCCCTGATCCAGCACCGTGATCGTATCGGCAATCTTGAACGCGCTCTCGAGCTCGTGCGTCACGACGACGATCGTCATGCGCAGCGCATCGCGAAGGCGCAGGATCAGCTCGTCGAGCTCGGCCGAGACGACCGGATCGAGGCCCGCCGACGGCTCGTCGAAGAAGAGCAGCTTCGGATCCATCGCGATCGCCCTCGCGAGCGCCGCGCGCTTGATCATGCCGCCCGAAAGCTGGCTCGGCATCAGATCCTGGAAGCCGCCGAGATTGACGACCTCGAGCTTCAGGCGGCTCATGATGCGGATCGTCGACGGATCGAGATTCGTGTGCTCGCGCAGCGGCAGCGCGACGTTCTCGCCGACCGTCAGCGACGTCAGCAACGCGCCGCCCTGGAACGAGACGCCGATGCGCCGGCGCACGTCGTTGAGCTCGCGATCGCTCGCCGTGCCGAGATCGACGCCGAGCAGCTTCACGCTGCCGCCGACCGGCCGCTGAAGCCCGAGCAGATGACGCAGCAACGTCGACTTGCCCGAGCCCGACCCGCCCATGATCACGCGGATCTCGCCGGGATTCACCGAGAAATCGACGCCGTGCAGCACGCGCCGGCGGCCGTACCAGGCTTCCAGCTTTTCGACTTCGATCAGTGGGGGAACGATGGCTTCCATCACGCCGCCCATTCCGTCGTCCCCGCGAAAGCGGGGACCCAGCGCCGTGTTCGGCGCGCATCGGCAAAGTCACTGGGTCCCCGCTTTCGCGGGGACGACGAAGTGGAGAGGGTGCGCAACTCGCTCATCGGTTGAGGAAAAACGAAAACACCATATCCGCCACGATGATCCACGAAATCGACAGCACGACCGCGCGCGTCGTCGCGCGGCCGACGCCTTCGGCGCCGCCGCTGACCGAGAAGCCGGTGCTGACGCCGATCAGCGTGATCAGCACCGCGAACACGGCGCTCTTGGCGAGGCCCTGCCAGAGATCGCCCGGCGAGAGCAGCGTCATCGTCTCCAGCAGGAACGCGGCCGGCGTCACGTTCAGCGCCGGCGCGCTGTAGACGGCCGCGCCGACGATCGCGATCGCGTTCGCGAGGATCGTCAGCGCCGGCAGCATCACGAGCATCGCGATCAGCGCCGGCGCGACGAGATAGCGCACGGGCTCGATGCCCATCGTCGCGAGCGCGTCGACTTCCTGCGAGACCGTCATCGAGCCGATGCGCGCGGCGAGCGCCGAGCCCGATCGTCCGGCGACGAGGATCGCCGTGATCAGCGCGCCGAACTCGCGCGTGACCGATTTCGCGACCGCGACGACGACCTGCGACTGCGCGCCGAATTCCTTCAGCGCCGCGATGAACTGGATGCCGAGCATGACGCCGATCACGAGCGAGAGCAGCGCGACGATCGGCAGCGCGTCGGCGCCGATCTCGCGCATCTGGCGCACGATCGCCGAGAGCCGCACCGGCTGCCCCTCGCGCCAGCCCACCGCACCGAGGCGCAGCGCCTCGACGAGCAGCATCGCCGCGTAGCCGATGCCGCCGAGCGCGTCGATGCTCGCGCGGCCAAGGCTCGCCAGCGGGCGCGTCAGCGAGGGCATGCGTCAGCCTTCCAGCATCGCCGCGCGATCGGCGACGATCAGGAACACGCGGTCGAGCCGCGACAATTGCAGCACGGCGCGCACGGCGTCGCTGACCGCGACGAGCGCGAAGCGGCTGCCGCGAGCGCGCGCGCTCTGGAAACCTTCGACGAGCGCCGCGATGCCGGACGAATCGATGTAGCTCACCTCTGAAAGCTCGACGCCGACGGCCGGGCTCGATTCGAGCGCGGCCAGCACGGCCTGCCGCACCTGTTGCGACCACGAGAGATCGACTTCGCCGCTGAGACGGATCAGCACGATGCCGTCAAGGTTCTCGCTTTCGATGCCGCTCATTGAAATCCCCTGTCATCGATCCGCTTGCGCAGGACGAGCCGGTTGCCGCATTTCGACGAGGCCGGCTCGACGTGCCAGGTATCCATCACCGTGTCGATCAGCGCGATGCCGAGTCCGCCGGCGCGGCATTCGCCGAGCGGCTTCGGCTTCATGCGTTTCGGATCGACGCACGGCGCGTCGTCGGTCAGCTCGAACGTCAGCACGTCGTCGGCGCGGCTGACGCGAAGGCCGATGCCGCCCTCGCCCTGTTCGCCGTACGCGTGGCGGATGATGTTCGCGCAGGCCTCGTCGACCGCGAGCACGAGCTGGTCGCGCAATGCGGGCTCGATGCCGAGCGAATCGAGCAGCTTGCGCAGCGCGTTGCGCATGTCGCGCAGGCGCTCGGCGCGCGCGGGCATGTGATGCTCGAGCAGCACCTGCGCGTCGTGCGCGCGCGGCTTCTCGACGAGCAGCAGCGTCGTGTCGTCGACGAGCTTCAGTTGCTTAAGATCCGAAAGCAGCGCGCGCAGACGCGCTTCGGGCGGCATCGTTGCGTGACGCGCGATCAGCTCGCGCACGCCGTCGCCGCCGAGACGACCACCGCTCGGATCGCGCACGTCGGTCGCGCCGTCGGAGAACGCGTACAGCGATCCGCCGTTGAGATCGACCGCGTGCTGATCGAACGCGATGCCGGCGACGATGCCGAGCGGCGGTCCGCCCGAGCAATACTCGGAGAAGACGCCGCGGCGATATACGAGCGCCGGCGGGAATCCGGCGCCGGCGAACTCGACGCTCTTCGCCTCGCGATCGCAATAGCCGACCAGCGCGCAGACGAAGCGGCCGTCGTGCGTCGTTTCGCAGAGCTCGTCGTTCGCGCGCGCGAGCCACGCGCCGGGCGCGATGCCGTCCTTCCCCGCCCAGCGCAAAAGACTCGCGGCACGGATCATCAAGAGCGCGGCGTCGAGGCCTTTTCCGGAGATGTCGCCGGCCACGAAACCGATGCGTCCGTCGGCGAGCTCGAAGAAATCGTAGAAGTCGCCCGAGATCTCGTGCGCCGGCAGGTTGACGCCGATCACCGGAAAGAGCCCGCGCCGCCGTTTCGGCAGCAGCGATTTCTGCAGCTTGCGCGCGAGATCGAACTCGCGCTTCATGCGCTGCTGCTCGACGAGATCGCTCGCCATGCGCGCGTTGTTGATCGCGAGCGCGGTCGGCGCGGCGATGAGGCGCAGCATCTCGGCGTCGCTCTCGCCGAACGCGCGTCCGTCGCGGCGGTTGACGAGCTCGATCGCGCCGATCGGACCCGCTGCCGTCGCGAGCGGAGCGCAGAGCAGGCTTTGCGTGACGAAGCCGCTGGCCTCGTCGCCGGCGCGCCAGACGCGCGGATCGGTCGCCGCGTCGGTGACGAGCTGCGTCGCGTTCTCGGAAACGGCGAGTCCGACGACACCCTGCCCGATCGCAAGGCGCGCGCCGGTCATGTCGACGGGCCCGACGCAGATGCGGCACTCGAGCACGCGCGTCGCGGGATCGATCAGGAACAGCGAGGCGCCTTCGGCCTGCATGAAGTCCGCGACGCGCCTGATCGCCTCGGGCAAAGTCTTGCGAAGATCGAGCGAAACTGCGAACGCCTGCGAAAGATCGGCGAGGAACGCGAGCGTGCGCGCAGCTTCGTCCGCCGGCGGCGCGGCGGCGAGCGGCGCGATGCGGCGTGCGGCTTTCATGTCTCGCGGCGCTCGGCGCTGCGCGTCGCGCGGCGGCCGCGATGGCGGATGCGGCCCGTCAGCGTCATGACCGGTCCCGATACGACATAGAGCGCCGCGATCGCGAACAGCACGACCGGCGTGTTGATGTAGAGCGCGACGATGATCAGCACGACGGCCGGAATCCAGATGAACGGCACGCGATCGGATTTCGGCCACGCCTTGAAGCTGAAGTAGCGCACGCGGCTCACCATCAGGAGCCCCGAGATCACGGCGAGGAACGGCGTCACGTATTGCACGTCGAAGCCGCCGTAGCCGTTGTCCTCGACCATCCAGACGAACGACATGCACAAGCCCGCCGCGGCCGGGCTCGCGAGTCCCTGGAAATAGCGCTTGTCGGCGACGCCGACCTGCGTGTTGAAGCGCGCGAGCCGGAGCGCCGCGCAAGCCGCGTAGATGAACGCGGCGGCCCAGCCGAGCTTGCCCCAGGCCGAGCCGAACTCGCGCAGCGACGAGAGCGACCACGTGTAGAGCACGAGCGAAGGCGCAAGACCGAAGCTGACGAGATCGGACAGCGAGTCGTACTGGACGCCGAACTCGCTCTGCGTGCCGGTCAGGCGCGCGACGCGTCCGTCGAGCCCGTCGAAGATGCCGGCGATGAACACGGCGATCGCGGCGGAAACGTAGCGTCCGCCGATCGCGGCGACGATCGCGTAGAAGCCGGCGAACATCGCGCCGGTCGTGAAGAGGTTCGGCAGAAGATAGATGCCGCGCGGCGGTTTGCGCGCAGCGGACGGGGACGGGTCCATGCCGATGAATCCGCTCTCAGTCGCTTCGTTCGCGCGGCCGGGCCTCCGCCGCAGTGCGCGAACCGTCGGTCGCGGCAGAGCCGCGCCATGCTGGGCGCGCCGGACGCTCGCATGCCCGGCACGACGGCACATCCCAAGTGCCGGTCGGTTTCTCAACCGCTCCCTGAAAAGAGTGTACCCGATCGCTGTTTTGTGGCGTTTTTGCTTGTGTCGTCACGCGACTGGTGCTATCCAGTGCGCCAGACCAGAGGCGCAGCCCCGAGCGCCGGACCGCGTACGCGGAGGAAGATCATGAAACCCCGACTGCTCCTGCTGGTGCTGCTCGCCGCCAGCGCCGCGGCGTCCGGCGCCACGCAGGTCTATTCGTGGACCGACGCGAACGGCGTCAAGCATTTCTCCGATTCCCCGCCGCCGGCGCACGTGACCGCGACGAAGATCAAGGTGCGGGGACAGCTGACGACCGATACGTCCGGCGACGTCGCGAAG
>DASZWL010000257.1:0-1754 GCA_035546695.1 Rhodanobacteraceae bacterium
GACGACATCGCCGACGCGCACGATGCGCCGCGCGATGCGTCCGGCGACCGGCGCCGCGATCTTGCGCGCATCGAGCTCGGCGCGCGCTTCTTCGACATGCGCGCGCGCAACCTTGACGGCCGCGTCGGCCGCGGCGATCTCGGCTTCGAGCACCGCGACGGCTGTCGTCGTCTCGTCCGCCGATTGTCCGGTCGCCGCGCCCGCGTCCGCGGCTTCGCGCGTCCGATGCGCTTGCGAGCGAATTTGCGGCAGGCGCGCACGCAACACGGCGACGTGCGCCTCGGCCTGTGCCTGCTCGGCGTCCGCGACCTGGATCGCGACTTTTGCCTGACGTGCATCGAGCTCGGCGAGCACGTCGCCTTCGCGGACTTCGTCGCCTTCCTCGACTGCGACGCGCTCGACGCGTCCCTCGCGCAGCGCGCCGACGCGGATCATGCCGCCTTCGACGTCGACCTGGCCGCGCGCCATCGCGACGTACGGCGACGCCGGCGCGGTCGCGCTCTTCTCTTCGCTGTTGCCTTTCGCGCAGCCGGCGATTGCGACGGCGAGCGCGATCGCGGCGATTCGTCCGTATCGTCGATGTCGGGTCATGCTGTGCGTTTTCGCGGCGCTCCTCCGGGCGATCAGCATACACAGGACTCGCGAGCGCAGCGCAATCGAGGCGCTCGCAATGTCCCGTCCGTTGCAATCTTCCGGAGACATCAGGTTTCCTTCGCCGGCGATCCGCGCCGATCCGAAAGGATCTTGCCGTCCTCCATCGCGAGCACGCGATCGGCGTGCGCGACAAGGCGCGGATCGTGGCTGACGCAGAGCACGGTCGCGCCGTGCGTGCGCGCGATCCGGTGCAGCATGTCGATGACGATCTGCCCGTTCGCGGCGTCGAGCGCGCTGGTCGGCTCGTCGGCGAACACGAGCGCGGGCTCCTTCGCGAGAGCGCGTGCGATCGCGACACGCTGCTTCTCGCCGCCGGAAAGCTCGGCCGGCCGCAGGCGCATGCGCTCGGCAAGACCGACTTCAGCGAGCGAGCGCTCGGCGCGCTCGCGCGCTTTCACCTCATCGAGCCCGAGATAGCCGAGCGGCAGCGCGACCTGCTCGACCGCGTCGAGCGCCGGAAAGAGATTGAAACCCTGTAACACGAACCCGGTGTGATGCAGGCGAAACCGCTCGAGCTCGCGCGGACCGAGACGCGAAAGATCCTGTCCCAGCGCGATCGCGCGCCCGGCATCCGGCCGCAGAAGGCCGCTCAGGATCGCGAGCAGCGTCGACTTGCCGCAACCGGACGGCCCCGAGACCAGCGTCAGCTCGCCGGGCTCGATCGCGATCGAGAGATCGCGCAGCACGTCGGCGCGCACCGATCCCGTGACGAAAGATTTCGCGATCGATTCGGCGACGAGCGCACTCATGCCCGTCACCGCAGCAGCAGCGCGGGATCGGCGCGGCGCAGCACGCGCACCGCGACGAGCCCGGACACGAGCGCGACGCCGATGACGAGCGCCGCGCACGCCGCGGCGATCGCGGGATCGAGATGCGCCGGAACATCGTGCCGCGCCGCGAGCGCGAGAACGAGCGCGGTCGCCGAGCCGCCGATAGCGAGCCCCGCCGCGCCGACCCACCCGGCCTGCTGCAGCACGACGCGGCGCAGCGCCGGCACGCCGACGCCGAGCGCATGCAGCGTCGCGTATTCGGGGATCGATCCCGCGATGGCGCCCATCAGCGTCTGGCTCGTGATGATCGCGCCGACGCCGAGCACGACG
>DASZWL010000258.1:0-6578 GCA_035546695.1 Rhodanobacteraceae bacterium
AGACGCAGCGCCGTCTCGAACGATTCGGCGAGCCGCTGCTTGATGTCCTCGCGCGGACGGAAGCGGTCGATGACGGCTTCGATCGTGTGCTTCTGGCGAAGCGCGAGCGGCGGCACCGCATCGAGCTCGTATACCTCGCCGTCGACGCGTGCGCGCACGAAGCCCTGCGCGCGCAACTGCTCGAAGATCTGAACGTGCTCGCCCTTGCGCTCGCGCACGATCGGCGCGAGCAGCATGAAGCGCGTCTCGGGATCCTGCGCCAGCACGGCGTCGACCATCTGACTCACGGTCTGCGCTTCGAGCGGAATGCCGTGCTCGGGACAGCGCGGCGTGCCGACGCGTGCGAACAGCAATCGCAGGTAATCGTAGATCTCGGTGATCGTGCCGACCGTCGAGCGCGGGTTGTGCGAAGTCGATTTCTGCTCGATCGAGATCGCCGGCGAGAGGCCCTCGATGTGATCGACGTCGGGCTTCTCCATGACCGACAAGAACTGCCGCGCGTACGCCGACAGCGACTCGACGTAGCGGCGCTGGCCTTCGGCGTAGATCGTGTCGAACGCGAGCGAGGATTTGCCGGAGCCCGAGAGACCCGTGATCACGATCAGCTTGTCGCGCGGCAGATCGAGATCGATGTTCTTGAGATTGTGCGTGCGCGCACCGCGGATGCGGATCGTGTCCATCGGCGTCTGAGATGGGGCGACCCTGCACTATAACAACGGACGCGGACGGAACATCGACGTCATCCCGGCGAAGGTCGGGATCCAGCTTTTGCGTTCAGGGAATCGCGAGGCCAGAAGCTGAGTCCCGGCCTTCGCCGGGACGACGGATGGAGATCATAGGGTGGGCCTTGGCCCACCAATCCCGGCCACACCCATTCATCCGACCCGACGAAACAACGACTTGCGGCTGACAGCCGCGTCCGTCTACAATGCGCGGCTCGCTGGCGCTTTGCCGCTCGCGCAGGCTGTTTTCAGAATAACTACAGAGGCATGGCCATCATGTACGCAGTCATCGTTACGGGCGGTCGTCAGTACCGCGTGGCGCAGGGCGAGACCGTCCGCGTCGACAAGCTCGCCGGCGACGTCGGCAGCGAGATCAAGATCGACCAGGTGCTCATGGTCGGCGAGGGCGAGGGCGTCACGCTCGGCGCTCCGCTGGTCGCCGGGGCCCTCGTCACGGCCAAGGTCGTCAAGCACGGCCGCGCCGACAAGATCCGCATCGTGAAATTCCGCCGCCGCAAGCACCATCGCAAGGAGATGGGCCACCGGCAGCACTACACCGAAATCGAAATCACCGGCATCACGGGCGCCTCCGAGAAGAAGCGCGCCGCGAAGGCCGAAGCTACGGCCGAGGAGTAATACGTCATGGCACATAAAAAGGCAGGCGGCTCCACCCGCAACGGCCGCGACTCGAATCCGAAGTACCTCGGCGTCAAGATCTACGGCGGCCAGGCCGTCGAGGCCGGCAACATCATCGTGCGCCAGCGCGGCACGCGCTTTCATCCGGGCGCCGGCGTCGGCCTCGGCCGCGATCACACGCTGTTCGCGCTGGTCGACGGCACGGTCGAGTTCAAGACGAAGGGTCCGAACGCGCGCAAGACGGTCAGCGTGGTTCAGGGCTGATTCGCCGCTGGCAAGACGTTCTGGAAAGCCCCGCTTTGCGCGGGGCTTTTCGTTTCCGCCCCGGAATAGCCATCCCGTCGTCCCGGCGAAGGCCGGGACCCAGCTTTTCATTCGCAAGTCGAAAATCTGGATTCCGGCCTTCGCCGGAATGACGAGCTGGTAGCCTTTCCAAATCACGGATATGCAAGCCCGGCTCTTCCCATGAAATTCGTCGACGAAGCCACGATCCGCGTTCACGCCGGCAACGGCGGCAACGGCTGCGCCAGCTTTCGTCGCGAGAAATTCATCCCGTTCGGCGGCCCTGACGGCGGAGACGGCGGCGACGGCGGCAGCGTCTGGCTCGTCGCCGACGAAGGGCTCAACACGCTCGTCGATTTCCGCCATCAGCGCGTGTACCGCGCGAAGCGCGGGCAGAACGGCATGGGACGGCAGATGTCGGGCAAGGCCGGCGAGGATCTCGCGATCCGCGTGCCAGTCGGGACCGTCGTCGTCAACGTCGACACCGAAGAGGTCATCGGCGATCTGACCGAGAATGGTGCGCGCCTGCTCGTCGCGCAGGGCGGGCACGGCGGCAAGGGCAACATCCATTTCAAGTCGTCGGTGAATCGCGCGCCGCGCAAGTTCACGCCGGGAAGCTCCGGCGAGGAGCGCGAGCTTCGGCTCGAGCTGAAGGTGCTCGCCGATGTCGGCCTGCTCGGCTTTCCGAACGCCGGCAAATCGACGCTGATCCGCGCGGTCTCTGCGGCGACGCCGAAAGTCGCCGACTATCCGTTCACGACGTTGCAGCCGCATCTCGGCGTCGTGCGCATCGCGACCGACCAGAGCTTCGTCATCGCCGATATTCCCGGACTGATCGAGGGCGCAGCCGAGGGCGCCGGGCTCGGCATCCGGTTCCTGAAGCACGTCGCGCGCACGCGGCTCCTGCTGCACGTCGTCGACATGGCGCCGTTCGACGGTACCGATCCCGTCCAGCAGATTCGCGCGATCGAGGGCGAGCTCAAGAGCTTCGATGCGAAATTACTCAAGCGTCCGCGCTGGCTTGTGTTCAACAAGGCCGATCTCGTTCCGCAGGACGAGCGCGAGAAGCTCGCGAAAGCGATCGTGAAGAAGCTTCGGTGGAAGCATCCGTGGTACGTCGTCTCGGCGATTGCGCGCGAGGGGACGTGGGAGCTCGCGCTCGACATCCAGCGGTTTTTCGACGAGCAGAAGCGGGCGGCGGCTGAAGCCGGGGCTTCGTCGGCGTGAGAGTGCGAACCAAGTGCCGCCCTCACCCTAACCCTCCCCCGCAAGCGGGAGAGGGGACTGCATCGATTGCTCTTGCTGTCCCTTCTCCCGCTCGCGGGAGAAGGTGCCGAAGGCGGATGAGGGCGCTCTTGCGAAACGCGCCAACAAAAAAGCCGGCTTGCGCCGGCTCTTTCGTCGATCGTGTCGCTGTTAGCTCAGGCCAGCGCGCGGATGTGCGCCGTCAGGCGGCTCTTGTGGCGCGCAGCCTTGTTCTTGTGGATCAGCCCGCGCGCGGCGTAGCGATCCATCACCGGCTGGGCGGCGGCGAACGCGGCTTCGGCGGCGGACTTGTCCTTCGCTTCGATCGCCTTCACGACGCGCTTGATCGCGCTGCGCACCATCGAACGGGCGCTGGCGTTGCGCTGGCGCGCCTTCTCGGACTGGCGGGCGCGCTTCTTCGCGGACTTGATGTTGGCCAAGGGTGGACTCCGGAAAATGGGTGGCTGGAAAAAAGACGCGGGATTTTAGTGGGCCGGGGTCCGAGCGTCAATCGAATGCCTCGTCGTCCCCGCGAAAGCGGGGACCCAGTGCCTTTATTTCCGATCGCCGCTGCAAAAGTCGCTGGGTCCCCGCTTTCGCGGGGACGACGGAAAATGGCATGAGCGCTCGGCCAAGCCTGTTGCGCTCCACTCTCACTTTCTCCGGCGCAACGTTCGTCTCGCGCATCCTCGGCCTCGTGCGCGAGCAGGCGATCGCGTACGCGTTCGGCGCGAACGCGGCGACCGACGCGTTCTGGGTCGCGTTCCGCATCCCGAATTTCCTGCGTCGTCTCTTCGCCGAAGGCTCGTTCTCGGTCGCGTTCGTGCCGGTGTTCACCGAGGTCAAGGAGACGCGCAGCCATGAGGATCTGAAGCAACTCGTCGCGCGGACGGCCGGCACGCTCGGCGGCGTGCTGCTCGTCGTGACGGCAATCGGCGTCGTCGGCGCGGGCTGGGTCGCGCGCGGATTCGCGCCGGGCTCGATCGACGAGCCGGTCAAGCTCGGGCTGACGACCGATCTGTTGCGCGTGACGTTCCCGTTCCTCTTGTTCGTCTCGCTGACGGCGCTCGCCGGTGGCGTGCTGAACAGTTTCCACAAGTTCGCGCTGCCGGCGCTGACGCCGGTGATCCTGAATTTCTGCATGATCGCGGGCGCGCTCTGGCTCGCGCCGCATCTCGACACGCCGATCATGGCGCTCGGCTGGGCGATCCTCGCGGCCGGAATCCTGCAATTGCTCGTGCAGCTGCCTGCGCTGAAATCGCTCGATCTGCTCTCGCTGCCGCGCTGGGGCTGGAACCATCCGGACGTGCGCCGGATCATGCGGCTGATGGTGCCGACGCTGTTCGGCTCGTCGGTCGCGCAGATCAATCTGCTGCTCGACACGCTGATCGCATCGTTCCTGATCTCGGGCTCGCAGACCTGGCTCGCGCAGACCGATCGCCTGCTCGAGTTTCCGCTCGGCGTGTTCGGCGTCGCGCTCGGCACGGTGATCCTGCCGTCGCTGTCGCGCCATCACGTCTCGACCGATCGCGAAAGTTTCGCGAAAGCGCTCGATTGGGGAATCCGCACGGCGCTCCTGATCTCGGTGCCGGCGATGCTCGCACTCATGCTGCTCGCCAAGCCGATCCTCGCAACGCTGCTGCAACACGGACGCTTCACCGCGCACGACGTCGACATGGCCGCGCTGTCGCTGTCCGCGCTCTCGTTCGGATTGCCCGCCTTCGCCCTCGTCAAGGTCGTCGCGCCGGCGTTCTACGCGCGGCAGGACACGAAGACGCCGGTGCGTGCCGGCATCGTCGCGATGATCGCGAACATGGTCATGAACGTCGTGTTCGTCGCGCTGCTGTTCGTGCTGTGGCACGGACCGGATTCGGATACGTCCGACGGCTGGCTCGCGGCGATCGCGAAGGTGCCGGGCCTGCACATGGGCCTCGCACTCGCGAGCGCGCTCGCGAGCTATCTCAATCTCGCGCAGCTCTGGATCGCGCTCGGACGCGACGGCATCTATGCGCGCCAGCCGGGATGGGCCGCGCATCTCATGCGACTCGGCGTTTCGTGTGCGGCGATGGTCGCGATAATCGCCGCGTGCCTTGCGATGTGGCCGGACTGGAGCGCGTGGAATACGGCGACGCGTGTCTGGAAGCTCGCAGTGGTGATCGTCGCGGCTGGAGGAGCCTTCGTCGCCGTGCTGTTCGCGACGGGGTTCCGGGTGCGCGATCTGAAGGCGCACTAGCGCCATCGTGACGTCATTCCCGCGCGAAAGCGGGAATCCATTTTGTCCTCGAAAAGCCAATGGATTCCCGCTTTCGCGGGAATGACGGCAGTGGGCGAGCGCGACAGCGAAGGCTCGACAGAGGACAGCGCGACGGCAATTCATCCGCATGCTGCAATGCAGCGGCTATACTCCGGCCATGAGCCTGCTTTTCCGGAATGCCGCGGGGCCGAGCCTGGCTCCGGGCGGCAGCGTCGTGTGCGTCGGCGCGTTCGATGGCGTGCATCTTGGCCATCGCGCGCTGCTCGGGCGCGTGACCTCGCGCGCGCGGGCGCGAGGCCTTCTCGCGTGCGCGATCAGCTTCGAGCCGATCCCGCGCGAGTTCTTCGCGCGCGGCACGCCGGTGCCGCGGCTCGCGAGCGTGCGCGAGAAGATCGAGCGCATCGGCGAGGCCGGCATCGATCGATTGCTGCTGCTGCGCTTCAATGCCGCACTCGCGTCGGTGGAAGCCGAGGATTTCGTCGAGCGCGTATTGCGGGAACGCTGCGGCGCGCGCGAGATCTGGGTCGGCGCCGATTTCCGCTTCGGACACGCGCGGCGCGGTGATGTCGCGCTGCTGAAAACGCTCGGCGAGCGCGACGGATTCGCAGTCGAGACGTTGCCGGACGTCGCAATCGACGGTGAGCGCGTATCGAGCAGCGCGATCCGCGCGCATCTCGCAGCCGGTGAATTCGAGGCTGCTTCGCGCCTGCTCGGGCGGCCGTTCTCGATCGGCGGCCATGTCGTGCGCGGTCTGCAGCTCGGCCGCAAGCTCGGCTATCCGACCGCGAACATCCGTCTCGGGCGGCGCGCGTCGCCGGTCGGCGGCATCTTCGCGGTGCGCGTGCACGGCATCGAATCGCATTCGCTGCCCGGCGTTGCGAGCCTCGGCGTCCGGCCGACGATCGACGGGACCGAGCCTCTGCTCGAAGCGCATGTGTTCGATTTCGATGGCGATCTCTACGGACGGCGGCTCGATATCGAGTTCGTGGCGAGGCTTCGCGACGAGGCGAAGTTCGCCGATCTCGATACGATGGTGAAGCAGATCGATCGCGATGCGGCCGAGGCGCGGGAGATTCTTGCCGCAGCACCCATTATTTCTACGTCCCCGCGAAAGCGGGGACCCAGCGCCTTCGGCGTGGAGCAAAGGCGCTAGGTTCCCGCTTTCGCGGGAACGACGAACTCTGTAGTTTCCCGAATCCCGAATCCCGAATCCCGAATCCCGGCTCTTCATGTCCCTCGACTACAAAGACACGATCAACCTCCCGAAGACCGACTTCGCGATGAAGGCCGACCTCGCCAAGCGCGAGCCCGGCATGCTCGCCGAGTGGGAAGCGAAGCGCCGCTACGAGACGATCCAGCAAAAGACGTCGGACCGCGCGCATGCATTCATCCTGCACGACGGTCCGCCGTATGCGAACGGCGTGATTCATATCGGACAC
>DASZWL010000259.1:0-4055 GCA_035546695.1 Rhodanobacteraceae bacterium
GAGCGACGGCACCGTGGAGACGGTGGACGTGACCGACGCGACGACGTTCCGCGGGTTCGTGACGACCACGCCGATCACGACGCTGTTGTTCGATGCGCCGGACGGCGGCGACGGTACGCCGTACTGGTCCACGCTCGACAACCTCATCGTCGGCAACGCCCAGTAAGCGTCCGATCCACGGCAATCCTTCAGAGGCCTCCTTCGGGAGGCCTCTTTTTTTTGGGGCGGCGGGAAACGCCCGGCGCACGAGATGTGCTCATGACGACGCGGATACTTCGGCACTGCAATCGTCGTGATGATTGACCGATCAGGCAGAGCGGTAGATTTTTCGAAACAGAAGTAGTGCCGCTGCGGAGTGACTATGCTTAGCAGAGCTCTGTCGATGACTTGTGGATTGCTTTGCAGCTGCGTCTTTGCTCGCGCGGAGCCCGCATGTACGCCGTACGAGAAAGCCGCGGAAGATGCTGCCGCCCGCGAAGCTGCCAAAGCATTCCTTGAGCATACCCGGGGGAAAATACGCGACTACAAGGTCGCCAGAAGCGATTGCACCGACAAGGTCATCATCGTATTCGAGGGTGTCGGCGAAGACGCGAACGTCGGGAATCAGGGGATGATCTGGTATATCAAGAAAACCGGCGAGATGAAGATCATCGACGGGATGTGACTCGAGCTCGGCTTGTCGCAAGCAGCGACTCGTGTTCAACGTGCCGGGTCGAGCTCCAGCGTGTGCTGCGCCGGACCCGGCAGGAACGGCGTCGGTTTCCCTTCGACCCAGTCGGCGTGGCCCGCGCCGTAGTACGGCGACAGCGGATGACCGCTCTGTCCGCCGGCGAGCTCGAAATAGCCGTGTTCCTCGTCGCCCGGCGCGACGGCGAAGCGCTCCGAGGCGCCGAAGCTCGGCGCCTGCACGCGCGGCATGTCGCGATCGCCGGGCAGCGGAACGTGCGGCATGTCGAGTCCGCGCGCAAGAAAAACCGGCAGAGCGCGCGACAGCGGATGCTCGATGCGCGCCGTGTTGCGTTCGCCCCAGGTTCTCGCGGCGATTCCGCCGGGTTGCGAATCGAGTTTCGCGAAAACGCGATCGGCGCAGGCGATCAGCAGCGCGTCCCAATCCGCATAGCCCGGCGGCAGAAGATGCAGCGGACGCTCGCTGACGAGCCGCCAGACCGCGTGCTCGGCCTGCGGCAGCTTCGGCAGAGCGAAATCCGGAAACTTCGCGCGAACTTCGGCCGCGAATGCATCGAGCACCGTATCCTGCACTTCGATGCGCCACGCGCGCACGACGCGATACGCGACCGATTCGATCGACGCGCGTCCTTTCCAGTCGCGCAGCGATTCGGCGAGCTTCGTCCTCTCAGCGGATTTCGGTGCGCGATCGAGCTCGAGCGCGAGGAGATCCTTCCAGCGAGAGAGGAACAGCGCACGATCGTCGAGCTGGATCTTGAGGAAGTCGCCCGGCGTGAACGCATCGTGCGCGCGCAGGTCGTCGCGGATCTGCCGCGCACGCGCACCGATGTCGTAGCCGCCGTCGCCGAGCACGCGAAGCCATGGGTCCTCGGTCACGCGCTGGTTCGCGGTCCATAGCCGCTGCCACGGCGGATTCGCGATCAGCGGGTAATCGCGCGGATCGAGCCAGCCGTCCCAGCCGGTTCCCGGCTTCGACCAGTCGGCCGGAAACCGCGGGTTGTAGTCGCCGATGCGATGCGGCAGGCGCCCGGCGATCGTCCACGCGATGTTGCCGCTGCGATCGCCGATCACGATGTTCTGCGGCGGAACACCGGCCGCGTGCGCGATCGCGACGGCCTCGTCCGCGGTCTCGGCAAGCTCGAGCTTCTCGAGCTCGACGTTGAACGCGCCGGGCCGCTGTGCCGTCCACGCGAGCGCGAGCGGAGCGCCGTCGGTGTCCTTGCCGAGCACCGGGCCCCATTCGGTCTCCTCGACGTCGAGGCGCTCGTCGGGACCTCCGCGGACGTGCAGAATTTCCTCGTGCTTCGCGATCGTTTTCTCGCCGTCCGCCGTGCGATAGCGATCCGGATGCGCGGCGTCGCGATCGATGCGGACCCAGTCGGTTACGTCGGCATAGCTGTTCGTGAATCCCCAGGCGATATCGCCATTGCTGCCGACGATCATTGCGGGCGTGCCGGGCAGGCTCGCGCCGGTCACGTCGACCGTGCGGCCGGGGCGGCGCGGATTCGGATAGACGATGCGCGTGCGGAACCAGAGCCCTGGCACGCGAAGATCGAGATGCATGTCGTTGGCGACGAGCGCCGCGCCGCCGGCGAGAGCGCCGGCGACCGCGAAGCTGTTGCTGCCGGGCGTATCGGTTTTCGAAGGCGACGGCTTCAGCAGCGATGGATCGAGCGTGCGCAGGTCGAGGTCCGAAGCGTTGGGCGTCGCCGGCCAGTCGAGACTCGGGCCTGCGATCGGCGCATCCCACTCGCCGCCGCCGGCGCTCAGGAATTCCCAGACCGAGGCCGGAAGTGCCGCTCGCATCTGCGTAAACGCGAGCTCGCGCTTGTTCTCGGCGTCGTTCAGCGTGAACGCCATCGCCGCGACGACGAGCGCGGTGTCCTCGTCGCGCCACGGCGCCGGCGTCGTCCTCGTCAGGAGATATGGAAACGGACGAACCGCGAGCGCCGCGAGCCCGGCGTTGACGCCGTCGCGATAAGTCGTGAGCTCGTCGCGCTCGTCTGGCGACAGGCTTGCGATGCCGGCCTGTGCCCGCGCGCGCATGCGATGCGCGCGCGCAACGCGATCGGCCGGCAGAGCGACGGGGCCGAAGAGCTCCGCGAGCTCGCCGGCCGCACGGCGGCGCAGGAGGTCCATCTCGAAGAAGCGCTCCTGCGCGTGCACGTAGCCGAGCGCGAACGTGAGATCGCGCCGGTTGCCGGCGCGTAGCGTGACCGTGCCGAGCGCGTCGCGCTCGACAGTGACCGGCGCCGATAGCGCGGCAAAAGCGACCTTGCCGTCGTACGCGGGAAGGCTGCCGCGCAGCGCGAGCACGCCCGCGAGCGCGAGCACGACGAAAGCGACGGCGAGGCCGAAGACGATGCGCAGAAGCAGACGAAGCACGGCTGATTCCCGGTCGAAGCGATGCGCGATCTTGCCCGATCGCGATCGTTCGCGTCATCCGCTTCGGGAAGCCTGCGTCAGGCAACGTCTTCCCGCATCTTTCACGCGATCACTTCGGGATCGGTGTGACCTGCGCTGCGATCATCTTCCACGCGCCGTTCGCGCGGACGAACGTGTCGGTGAAGCGCATGTCGACGTCGAACGGCTTGCCGCCCGACGTCCCCTTCAGCGATACGACGCCGATCACGACGCCCGCGTCGCCGTAGACGCGCGCTTGCATCTCACGTGTCGAGAATTCGGTGTACTTCGGATCGCCCGCGCGGAGCTCGCGGAGATCGTCGTCGCGATGGCTTACGATCGCGCGCGAGTTCGTCAGCGTGTAGCGTTCGTCGAGGCTCGCCTCGACGGTCTTCGCATCGCCGTGGAGATAGGCTTCGCTGATCCTGTTCTCGAGATCCATGAGTGCCTTTTCATCGGCGCTCGCGGCGAGCGCGGGAACGGAAACGGCGAGCGAAAGAGCGGCGGCGAGCGCGGACGAATGCATGCGATGCTCCGGTTGGCGGGATGCCGCCAACATGCCGCTTCGATGCCGCCGGCATAAGCGCCATTCGCATCGAGCCGCGCGGAGCCACCGGCCACGCCGCGGTCAGTCGAAGCCGTCGGCGAAGATCAGGTCCGGATCGCGTTCGTACGCGCCGATGTCGGCGAACCCGTTCAGTACGCGTGGAAAACCGGTGCCGCGCTGATCCCAGTCCCAGGTACCCGGCAAGCCGCGGTCGAGCGCAGGACTGCCGGCGCCGAGCGCGTGCGTCTTCGTCGTGCCGCCGTTGTCGGCGAGCGGTGCGAGCAGCGGATCGGCCGCGATCGTGTCGGGCGGAAGCGGCTCCTCGGAAACCATGACGAGATCGTTCGAGCCGGCGATCGCGATTGGTACGTCGCCGCCGATGTCGACGATCTCCTCGCTGCCGTCCTCGTGACGGATC
>DASZWL010000260.1:0-13744 GCA_035546695.1 Rhodanobacteraceae bacterium
ACGAGCTTCGCGAGCGTCGCCGCCATCGAGCGGATCGGTGCGAGCGAGTTGTTGAGCTCGTGTCCGAGCACGCGCAGCAGACGCTGCCAGGCGAGCCGTTCCTCCTCGCGCAGCGTGCGGCTGAGATCGGTGATGACGAGGAGATCGTGCGGCCGTCCGTTCTCGCGAAAGCGCGCGCGGCGCACTTCCCAGCGGCCGCTCCCGCCGCGAAATGTGCGCTCGACGAGCTGGGTGTCGGCGATGCCGAGCCAGTCGCCGAGCCCGAGCGCATCGGCCTCGCGGCCTTCGAGCGCTGCGTAGTCGGCGCCGAGCAGGCGTTCGGCGGCGGGGTTGGCGAGCTTTAGCGCGCGGTTCTCGTCGAACGCGAGCACGGCGATGTCGAGCGCCGCGATGACTTTCGCGAGCAGCGCGCTCTTTTCCTCGAAGCCGAGCCGCTGCTCGCGCAGCGTCTGCGCGAGTGCGTTGATCTCGATGACGACTTCGCCGATCGCATCGCCGCGTTTCGCGCGCGATCCGCGCAGGCTGTAGTCGCCTTCGCGCAGCGCTTCGAGCAGGTTCGACAGCGTGTTCAGCGGATATACGGCACGGCGTCGTGCGTCGAAGACAAGCGCGAGAGTGATGAGAGCGACTGCGGTCCAGATCGCCGAAGCGCGCCAGATGTCATCGGTCGCCAGGACGAGCGCGATCGCGAGCGCGAGCAGCGCCGGCAACGCGGCGACGAGCGTGCCGACCAGGAGCCGCGTCTCGTAGTTCCAGCGGGACGGATCGCCGCGCATCGCGGTCATGGTAGCGGTTCGCTTCGCGAAGGCGCTATCCGATGCCGTACTTTTCCATGCGCCGGTACAGCGACGGCCGGCTGAGGCCGAGCAGCGTCGCCGCGCGCTGGATGTTGCCGCCGGTGCGCTCGAGCGCCTGGCGCACGAGCTGCTCCTCGGCTTCGTCGACGGTCATCGACCCGGTCGCCGCGAGCGCGGCGGCGCCGGAAAGTGCGTGCGTCGCCTCGGGCTTCAGATTCAGCGCAGCCTCGTCGACGACGTCGCCGTCCAGCATCAGCACGGCGCGCTCGATCAAGTGCGACAGCTCGCGCACGTTGCCGGGCCACGCGTAGCCGCGCAACGCGTGCAACGCGGACGGGGCGAATCGCAACGCGTCGCGCTGGTAACGATGCGCGAAATGCGCGAGGAACGATTCGGCGAGGAGGGCGATGTCCTCGTCGCGCTCGCGCAGCGGCGGCAGTCTGAGCTCGACCGTGTTGAGGCGGAACAGGAGATCGCGCCGGAACGCACCGCGCGCAATCTCGGCGGCGAGATCGGCATTGGTCGCCGAGATCAGCCTCACGTCGACCTTCAGCGTGCGCGACGAGCCGACGCGCTCGAGCTCGCCGTCCTCGAGCACGCGCAGCAGCTTGGGTTGCTGCGCAAGAGGAATGTTCGCGATCTCGTCCATGAACAGGCTGCCGCCGTCGGCAAGCTCGAAGCGGCCGATGCGATCGCTCTTCGCGTCGGTGAACGCGCCGCGCACGTGGCCGAACATCTCGGCCTCGAACACCGATTCGGGGATGCCGCCCATATTGACCTTGACGAGCGGCTTGCCGGCGCGCTGCGATTTCGCGTGCAGCTTGCGCGCGACGACGCCTTTGCCGGTGCCGTTCTCGCCGAGGATCAGGACGTTCGCGTCGGTCGGCGCGACGCGATCGAGCTGCGCGAGCACGCCTTTCATCGCGGCCGATTCGGCGATGAACGGCTCGTCGCCTTCGCCGCGCAGGATCTCGTTCTCGCGCTTGAGGCGCGCCGCTTCGCCGCGCGAATCGGCAAGCGCGAGCTGCGTGCGGATCACGCTCATGAGGCGCTGGTTGTCCCACGGCTTCTCGATGAAATCGCCGGCGCCGAGCCGCATCGCCTCGACGGCGACGTCGATCGTGCCCCACGCGGTCATGACGACGACCGGAAGCTCGGCGTCGATCTTCTTGATATCGCGCAAGAGCTCGAGCCCCTCGGCGCCGGAGGTCGTGTCGCGCGTGTAATTGAGATCGATCAGCGCCGCGTCGAAGCGTTCCTTGCGCAACGCGTCGAGCGCCGTGCGCGGTCCGTCGACGCTGGCCGCGTCGATGCCTTCGGCCTTGAACAGGAGGCGCAGCGCCTCGCGGACTTCGCGCTGGTCGTCGGCGACGAGGATGCGTGTTCTATTGACTGCCATGTCCGAAGTCTAGCTCGTCTGCGCAGCGGGCTTCTCGAGCCAGCCGTCCGCAAGCCTGACGATCCGCTGCGCCTCGCGCGCGAAATCCTCGTTGTGCGTGACCTGCACGATCGTCATGCCGTCGCGATTCAGCTCGTGCAGGAGATCCATGATCATTCGCGCCTGGCTCGAATGCAGCGCGCCGGTCGGTTCGTCGGCGAGCAGCAGCTTCGGTCGGGTGATGACCGCGCGCGCGACCGCGACGAGCTGCTGCTGCCCGCCCGACAACTGGCTCGGATAGAGATCCTTCTTGCCGACGATATTGAAACGGTCGAGCAGATCGGCAACTTGCGCGGCGCGCTCTTTCGCGGGCACGTCGCGGTATTGCAGCGGAAGGTCGAGGTTTTCCCAGACCTTGAGATCGTCGATCAGGTGGTAGTGCTGGAAGATGAACGCGATCTTGTCACGTTGCAAAGCCTGGCGCTTTCGCTGGTCGAGCTTCTCGACATCGACGCCGTCGAGCGCATAGCGGCCCCGCCACTCGTGATCCATGAGCCCGAGCACGTTGAGCAGCGAGCTCTTGCCCGCGCCACTCGGACCCATGACGCTGACGAACTCGCCGGGACGGATCTCGAGGTCGATGTTGCGCAGCACCCAGACGTTGCCGCCGGCGATCGGATACGAGCGCTCGATGCCTTCGAGGCGCACGATCGGTGTCGCCGTCGACGCTCCGGATCGGATTTGAGAGTCGGTAGCCGTTTGCATGGTCTCGATTCCTTGGATCATTCGTCGCGCAGCGCTTCGAGCGGCGCCGTGCGTGATGCGCGGCGCGCCGGCAGCCAGCATGCGACAAGCGCGGTCGCTGCGAGCATTGTGATGACCGCGACGAGGCTCGGCAGATCGATGACGTCGATGCCGAACAACTGGCTCCTCAACACAAAGCCGAGCGCGACCGCGCCGGCGATTCCGATGCCGAGTCCGGGCACAATAAGCCGCGCTCCATCGCCGAGCACTTGCCGTCGAATGCGCGTCGCGTCGGCACCGATCGCCATGCGTACGCCGAACTCGCCGGTGCGTTGCGCGACGGCGAACGCGAGCACGCCATAGATGCCGATCGCGGCGAGCACGAGCGCGAGCGCGGCAAAGAGTCCGATCAGCTGCATCGGCACGCGGCGGCCGGTCAGCGACTGGTGCAGGCGCTGATCGAGCGTCGCGACATTGAACATCGGCTGGTCGGGATCGACCGAGCGGATCGCCCGGCGCAATGGCTCGATCAGGCTCGACGTCGGACCGTCCGTGCGCAGCGCTAGCCAGCCCCAGGGGTTCGGCCGCGCGCCGAAATCGAAATAGAACGTCTCCTTCGTCGCCGTCGAAGCGAGACTGCCGTGCGTCACGTTGCCGACGACGCCGACGATCGTGTAGACGTCCGAATCGCCCGACGAGCCGAGATAGAGCGTGCTGCCGACCGCGTCGCCGTTCGGGAAGTGTTTCTTCGCGAACAACGCGTCGACAATCACGTCGTGCGAGCCGGCGTTCCAGTCGCTGCGCGCGAACGTGCGTCCTTGCAGGAGCGGAATGCCCATAGCCGCGAAATAGCCTTCATCGACGCGACGCAATGCCGCGTGCAGCTGCACGCCTTCGGACGGACGGCCGACGATGCGGAACATCTGGCCGGCATTCGTGCCAGAGAACGGCAGCGTCGTCGTGAGGCCGGCCGCGGTAACGCCGGGCAGGCGGCGCGCTTCGTCCAGCATGCGCTGGAAGACTCGCGCCTGCGAAGCGTCGTCGGGATATTTCTTGTCGGGCAGCGCGATCGCGGCCGTCAGCACGCCGGCGCTGTCGAAGCCGGGACTCTGGTCGAGAATCTTCGTGAAGCTCCGCAGCAGGAGTCCAGCGCTCGCGAGCAGTGCGACGGCAAGCGCGAGCTGAATCATGACGAGCGCGTTGCGCGTCACGCGCGCGCCGCGGCCGCCGCTCGCAAGACGCCCGCTCTCGCGCAGCGCGCCGCCATGTGTCTGCGGATGAGCGCGCGAGAGAATCGGCAACGCGCCGAACAGCGCGCCGGCGAAAAGCGACAGGCCAATCGCGGTCGCGAACATCGCCGGCGTCGGCTTCGTGCCGACCCAATCTGGCAGCAGGCCCGAGACGGCGACGAGCTTCCCACCGGCCATCGCGAACGCGAGTCCGACCGCACCGCCGATCAGCGCGAGCAGCATCGCCTCGACGAGCAGCTGACGCGCGATGCGCACGCGGCTTGCGCCCAGCACCGAGCGCACGGCGAGCTCCTTGTGCCGTGCCGACCAGCGCAAGAGCATGAGGTTCGCGACGTTCGCGCAGACGATCAGCAGGACGAGCGCGACGGCGACCTGGATCAGCGGCAGCTCGCGCACACGCGAGCCGGCGAGATATTCGCGCAGCGGTGTCGCCTTGATCGTGTAACCGTTCGACTCGACGATGTCGGCGTACCAGCCGCCGTCGGGGCCGCTCGCGCTGAGACGTTGCATGTTGCGCCGGACGATGAGATCCGATTGCGCCTTGACGTCGGCCGGCGTCGCGCCGGGCGCGAGTCGGCCGACGCCTTGCGAAAAGCCGGTGAAGCGCTTGTCGTCGGTGACGTCGTCCTTGCCGAACGCGTACGGCACGAAAATCTGCGTGTCGCGCGTCGGAAACAGGAAGCCGGGCGGCATGATGCCGACGACGCGATACGTATCGCCGCTGAGACGAAGATCGCGGCCGACGATGTCCGGATCGGCGTTGAACCGGTTGCGCCAGAGATCGTCGCTCAGCACGGCGACATGATCGTTGCCGACCGTCGCCTCGTCATCGGTAAACGTGCGGCCGAGCGCGGCATCGACGCCGAGCGTCGAGAACAACGACGGCGTGACCTTGAGCGCGCGCAGCCGCTCGGGCGGACCGATGCCGAGGAGGTTGAGATCGATCGTGAGATAGAGCGCGCTGTCGGAGAGTGCGCTGACGTCGCGGCGGCGATCGAGATAGTCGGGAATCGATTCCATGCCGCCGTCGGCGTCGGGACCCTGCTTCGTATTGCTGTCCTCGATGTAGACGAGCGCGGCGTCGTCGCGATAGGGCAGGCCGCGGAAATAGACGCCGTCGATGAGATTCGAGACCAGCACGTTCGCGCCGATGCCGACCGCGAGCGTCAGCACGACGGCGATCGCGAAGCCGGGTTTCGCCGCGACACGCCGCACCGCGTAGCGCACATCGTTCCGGAAATCCGCGAGCGTCATGCGTCGTTCTCCGTCATTCGTAACGAAGCGCTTCGAGCGGCGCGGTCTTCGCGGCGCGGCGCGCCGGCACCCAGCATGCGAGCAGCGCGATCGCACCGAGCGCGGCGACGACGAAGCCGAGACTCGGCAGGTCGATCGCGCCGACACCGAAAAGCTGGCTACGCAGCACGAAGCCGAGTGCGACCGCTCCCGCGATGCCGAGGCCGAGTCCGGGCAGGAGAAGTCGCGCGCCGTCGGCGAGCACCTGCCGGCGGATGCGGGTCGCATCGGCGCCGATCGCCATGCGCACGCCGAATTCGCCGGTGCGCTGCGCGACCGCGAACGCGAGCACGCCGTAGATACCGATCGCGGCGAGCACGAGCGCGAGCGAGGCGAAGAGTCCGATCAGCTGCATCGGCACGCGGCGACCGGTCAGCGAGAGGTGCACGCGCTGGTCGAGCGTCATGACGTCGAACAGCGGCTGCTCGGGATCGATCGCGCGCACGGCTTCGCGCAGCGGCTGCACGAGCGCATCGGGCGGGCCGGCCGTGCGCAGGATCAGCGTCAGTGTGCCCGCCGGCGACTGGCCGTAGTCGAGATAGAACGTCTCCTGCGAGACCGTCTCGCCGAGATCGCCGTTCTTCGTCGTCCCGACGACGCCGACGATCGTGTACTGCTGGCCGGTGACGCCGGGCCGATCGAGATCGAGGATATGCCCGATCGCGTCGCCGTTCGGGAAGCGCTTCTTCGCGAAGAGCTCGTCGACGACGGCGACCTTGTTCGCACTGGTCCAGTCGGCGGGCTCGAACGTGCGTCCCTGGATCAGCGGAATGCCCATCGCCTTGAAATATTCCTCGTCGACCGTGCGCTCGAACGCATGTGGCGTCGCGTCGATCGTGAGACCCGCGATGCGATAGCTCGATCCCGAGATCGCGCCGGACATCGGGCGCTCGTCGATGAGCCCCGCGGCGGTCGCGCCCGGAAGCGCGCGAGCCGATTCGAGGATGCGATGGATCGCGTTCGCCTTCGCGGTGTCGTCGGGATATTTCTCGGACGAGAGCGAGATCGCTGCGGTCAGCACGCCGCGGCTGTCGAAGCCCGGACTTTCGTCGAGGACATTCGCGAAGCTCCGTACGAGCAGGCCCGCGCTTGCGAGCAGCGCGATCGCGAGCGCGATCTGCGCGACGACGAGCACTCCGCGTGTCGCGCGCGCTCCGCGTCCGCCGCCGCCGAGCCGTCCGGCTTCGCGCAACACCTGCTGCGGCTTCGCAAGTCCGGCCGAAAGCACAGGCGCGAGACCGAACAGAAGACCCGCCACGACCGCGACGGCGAACGTGAACGCGAGCACGCGAAGATCGATTCCGAGCGTCACCCAGTCCGGCATGAGGCCGGACATCGCGACGAGCTTCTGGCCGGCGAGCGCGACCGCGATGCCGAGCACCGCGCCCGCGAGCGCGAGCAGCACGGCTTCGATCAGGAGCTGGCGCGCGAGACGGATCCGGCTCGCGCCGAGCGCGGTGCGCACCGAGAGCTCTTTCTGCCGCGCGGATAGCCGCGTCAGCATCAGGTTCGCGATGTTCGCGCATGCGATCAGCAGCACGAGCCCGACCGCGAGTTGCAGCAGCACGAGCATGCGCGAGTGGTCGCCGGCGAGCAGCGTGCGCAGCGGCCGCACGTCGATCGTGAATCCGGCCGATTTCATGAACGTCGAGAAGCGCGTGCCGTCGCCTCCGATCGAGCCGATGCGATCGAGGTTGCGGCGGACGACCAGATTGGCTTCGTTCTTCGCGTCCGCGATCGTCGCGCCCGGCGCGAGACGTGCGATGCTCGTCGAGAATTCGTGACCGCGCTCCTGGTCGGACTTCTGCGCCGGCGTGAACGCGAACGGCACGTACATCGCGGTCTCGCGATCGGGAAACATGAACCCGCGCGGCATCACGCCGACGACGCGATAGCTCGCGCCGTCGAGCCGGATGTCGCGGCCGACGATCCCGGGATCGGCATCGAAGCGGTTTCGCCACATCGCATCGCCGAGCACGACGACGCGATCGGCGCCGGGCTGCGACTCGTCGTCGGTGAATACCCGGCCGAGCGCAGGCGCGACGCCGAGCGTCGCGAACAGCGAAGGCGTCGCGCGAATCGCGTGCGCGCGCTCGGGCGCGCCGGCGATCGCGAGATTGAAATTCGTGCCCGAATAGAGCGCGCTCTCGACGATCGACTTCATGCCGCTGCGCCGGTCGAGATAATCGGGTATCGAAGCACCGGTCGCATCGAGGCCCATGTTGCGGTACTGGTTCTCGATGTCGACGAGCTTCGCATCGTCGCGATACGGCAGCGGCGAAAGATAGAGACCGTCGATAAGGCTGAAGACGAGCGTGTTGGCGCCGATCGCGAGCGCGAGCGTAGCAAGCGCCGCGAGCGCGAATCCGGGCCGCGCGGTGAGCGCGCGAAAACCGTAGCGGATGTCCTGGATCAGACTGTCGAGCATCGTGTTGTCTCCTTTGCGGCGATTCCCGACTTCATCGCGGATCGCCGCCTTCGTTTCTGCCGCAATGTGTGTGCCTCAGCCGAGCGCCTCGCGCGGTGCGATCGCGCTCGCGCGGCGCGCCGGCACGAAGCAGGCGACGAGGATCGTGCCGAGCAGCAGGATCGCGACGCCGGCGAGCGTCACGGGATCGGTCGCGGCGACGCCGTAAAGCTGGCTGCCGACGACGCGCGCGGACGCGAGCGCGAGCGCGATGCCGGCTGCGACGCCCGCGGCTCCGATCGCGAGTCCGCTGCCGAGCACGAGTCGCGCGACCTGCTCGCGCGTCGCGCCGAGCGCCTGTCGCAATGCGAATTCGTGTTCGCGCTGGCCGACCGCGAACGCCATGAGTCCATAAAGTCCGCCGACCGCGAGCGCGAACGCGACCGTCGCGAACGCGCCGAGCAGGACGAGGCCGAGCTTGCGGTCGGCGAGCGCGCTCGCGCGAAGCTCCGAAAGCGGTGCGAGCGCATGCGGAATATCGCCTGCCTGCGCGTCGACGATCCGGCGCAACGTCGGCGCGATCGCCACGAGCGGAAGGTTCGAGCGCACGACGAGACTGAATTCCGAAGCCGTGAGCGGGCGCTGCGCGAGATTCACGTAGACCGTGCCCGACGGCGCGTGGTCGAGTCGACGCTCGCGCACGTCGCCGACGACGCCGACGATCGTCAGCACGTGCGCATCGCCGTCCATGTTGCCGTACTGGATGCGCTTGCCAATCGGGTCGGCGTCGCCCCAGGTCGCGCGCGCCGCGGCGGCGCTGATGACGGCGACCTGGTCGCCGTCGCTGCGGTCGCGCTCGTCGAACGCGCGGCCGGCCACGAGCTTGATGCCGGCGGCCTTGAAGTAGTCGGCGGTCGCGACGCGGAATTCCGCGTAGCCGATCGGCGACGGCGCGTGCAAAGTGTCGGTGACGCTGCCGTCCCAGAACGCGCCGTTCGCGCCGTCGCCGCCGAGCGGCAGCGCATTGACGCCGCCGACCGCGGTGATGCCGGGCACGGCGCGCAATGCGTCGATCAGCGTTTCGTAGCGGCGCGCCGTTTCGGCCGCGGCGGCGGAATCGCGCGTCCATGGACGCGAGAGCGAGACGCTCATCGCGCTGTCCGCGTCGAATCCGGGATCGATCGCGAGCAGCGCGAGGAAGCTGCGTCCGAGAAGGCCCGTGCCGACGAGCAGAACGGTCGTGAGAGCGGTCTGGCCGATCAGCAGCGCGAGGCGCAAACGAAGATGCGATCGGCCCGGCGACTGGCCGCGTCCGCTCTCGCGCAATTCGCCGATCGTCGAGCGGCGGCGCTGGCTCCAGAGCACGGCCGCGGTCGTTGCGATCGCGATCGCGAACGTGGCGAAAACCGCGACCAGCGTGGCGCCGGGGCCGATTCCGATCTCGGAGGCGCGAGGAAGCTCTGTACCGCCGCCGTGTGCGAGCACGCGGATCGCGGCGATCGCGAGCGCGCCGCCGAGGATCAGGGCGGCCGACGCGATCAGCGCGCATTCGGCGAAGATCTGGCGCGCGATGTCGCCGCGGCTCGCGCCGAGCGCGGCGCGCACGGCAAGCTCGCGCGAGCGTGAGCCGTTCAGCGCGAGCAGCAGGTTCGCGGCGTTCGTGACCGCGATCAGCAGCAGGAACAAGGTTCCACCGGCGAGCAGCAGCAGCGCGCTGCGCACCGGAGCCGCGATCGCGTCCGCGAGCGGCGTCACGTCGAACGCGGCTGCATCGGTCTGACTGCCGAGCTGCTTGCGAAGGCGTGTCGCCAGCGCGTTCGCGGCGAGACGAACGGAGGAAAGATCGTTCGCGTCGTGGAGACGCGCGATCACGGACCAGTTGTGCGCGGTGCGCGACGTGCCGGGATCGTCGAGGAACGGCGTCCACGTCGCGCTGTTGCCGGGGAACGCGAAGCCGGCCGGCATGACGCCGACGATCGTCGCCTCTTCGCCGCCGACATTGATCGTGCGGCCGAGCACGTCCGGCCGGCCGTGCAGGAGCCCTTGCCAGAGCGCGTGCGAGATCACGGCGACTTTGTCGCGCTCGTTCGCGTCGAACGTGCGGCCGAGCTCGGGCGCGACGCCGAGCACGCGGAAGAAATCGCCGCCGGCGAGCGTGCCGTAGGCGCGCGTCGTCGTGTCGCCGCTCGAGACGGGTCCGTCGCCGCCGCCGTAGTACGCGCTCGCATCGAGGGCATCCGCGCTCGCGACGAGATCGGTGTAGTTCGGATACGCGACGTTCATCGCGTGGCCGTCGTCGGCGAGCTCGCGGATCTGCACGAGGCGGTCGGCGCCGGGATAGGGCAGGTCGCGCAGCAGCACCGCGTCGACGACCGCATAGATCGCGAGCGCGGCGCCGAGGCCGAGCGCGAGCGTCACGGTCGCGAATGCCGTCGTGCCGGCGTGCGAGCGCAGACTGCGCGCGGCGAATTTCAGATCCTGCAACAAGTTCATCGGACGATCTCCACAAGCGCCGTGACGAATGTTTCACGCATCGCGTAATGCCTCCATCGGCGGCACGCGCGCGGCGCGACGCGCAGGCGCGAGGCTGGCGAGCACAGCAAGTGCGAGCATGGCGATGCCGAGCAGCGGCACCGCCCACGCATCGTGCAGGCTCACGCCGTAGACGTACGTGCCGACGAGGCGTATCAGCGGCAGTGCGAGCAGCAGGCCGCCGCCGATGCCGATCGCGGCGAGGCGCAGTGCGCCCAGCAACTGCGCGGAAAGGACTTGCCCGGGGCGCGCGCCGAGCGCGAAGCGCACGCCGAACTCGTGCCGGCACGTTTCGGCGACGAACGCGAGCGTGCCGTAAAGGCCGCACAGCGCGGTGGCGACCGCGCACAGCGCGAACAGCGAAAACAGGAAACTGCCGAGGCGCTCGCGCGAGACCGATTCGGCCAGGCGCGTCTCCATCGGCTCGAGGTTGTACCAGGCGAGCTCGGGATCGATGCGCGCGAGCGTCGTGCGCATCGCCGCGGCCGTGCGTTCGGTCGCGCCGCGCGCGACGATCGTGATCGCCGCGTAGTCGTAGTCGGTTCCCGCAGTGGTCGGCAGATACCAGCTGCGCGACGCGGGCGCGTCGGGATCGCGTACTGCCTCGACGACGTCCTCGACCACACCGATGACGTGCAGGCGCGCTATGACGTTGCGTTGCATGTCGAGGCGATCGAGTGTCCTTCCGAGAGGATCGAGCCCGGGCCAGACATACTCGGCGAAGCTGCGCGACACGACGACCGCGTTCGCGTCGCGCTGCGGATTCGCGGCGTCGAAATCGCGCCCGGTGCGAAGGCGCATGCCCATCGCGGCGAAATAGCCTGGCGTGACCAGTCGATGATTGGTGCTCTCGTAGCCGGTGTCGGCCGGCGGCGTGCGGCCGGGCGCGACGAAGCGCACCACCCAGTCGCCGCCGTAATCGGGCGTCACGGTGGAGCCTGCCGCCGCTTCGATGTCGGGCTCGGCGCGCAGCGATTCGAGCAGGCGTTTGACCAGCGCGTCGCGATCGGCCGGCGTGGCGTAGCGCGCGCTGGGGAAGGCCAGATCGGCGGCGACGAGATCGGCGCGTCGGTAGCCGCGATCGAGCGTCAGCAGCCGCTGGTAGCCGAGCGTGACGACCATCGCGACGGCCGCGAGCGCGAACGACAGCATGCACTGCGTGATCGCTGCAAGCGCGAGACGCCGGCGGGCGCCGTGATCGCGCGAGCCGCCGCGCGTGGACGCATCGACACGCATCGTCGATGGGGCGCCGCGGCGCATGTCGGCGGCGGCGAGGGCGAGCATGAGCAGCAGTCCGGTCGCGAGGATGCACGCGCAGGTCGGCGCATCCAGCCGCGCGACGCTGTCGAATTCGCGTACGGATGCGTTGCCGCCGAGTTGCGCAAGCGGCGCGAGCAACTGCGTCGCCGCGAGCGTCGCGACGGCGAGCGCCGGAACCACGACGAGGCCGCTGCGTGCGAGTGCGCGCCGGAACAGCGCGCCGCGCGTCGCGCCGAGAGCGAGCCGCACGAAATGAGCGCCCGCGTCGGCGACGTTCTGCGCGTGGAAAAGCGTTGCCACGTTGAGGATCGCGACCAGCATCACGAATGCGGCGCACCCAAGCAGCAGCCACAGCGTCGGACGAAGGTCGCGCAGCATTTCCTCGCGCAGCAGCGTCAGATTCGCAGCGTCAGCCTGGCCGAGCTCCGGCCGCGCTCGATGAATCGCGGACGTCAGCGCATCCAGCGCCTTGCCGGCGGCGGCGACATCGATGCCGTCGCGCAGGCGCGCCGGAACATAGAGGAAATGGCCGTGGACGCGGCGCATCAGTTCGTCCCAGCCGAACGGCAGCCACAGCTCGGCGCCGTACGGATGCGAAAGACCGGCCGGCATGACGCCGATGACCGTGCGCTGACGGCCGTCGATGCGCAGCACGCGGCCGACGACACGGGGATCGGCGCCGAAGCGCTTGCGCCAGATCGCATCGCCGAGCAGCACGACATCGCTGCCGCTGCCGGTATCTTCGCCGGCGGCGAAGTCGCGACCGAGCTGCGGCGCGATGCCGAGCACGCGGAAGAAATCGGTGGTGACGACTCCGGCGGAGAGCGAGTCGCTGTAGCGCTCGCCCTGCAGCGCGACGTTCTGCGTCGTCGCCGCGGCCATGTCGGAGAAGACGTCCTGCGCCTTGCGCCAGGCGTCGAACATCTGCGGAGAAACGTTCAGTCGCGCCGCTCCGGTCGCGGCACTGATGCGCTCGCGCACGCGCACGACGCGGTCAATGTCGTGCACCATCGAAGGGCGCAGCAGGAATGCGCTCACGATGCTCGTGATCGAAATGAACAACGTCGCCGCGACGGCGAGCACGGCGATCGCCGTGATCATAGGCAGCGGACGGCGAACGATGCCGCGCAGCATTCCCGGCGTGAGGCTCATGCGTCCTCCGGAAACGGATTCGCGCTACCGGCGCGAAGTGCGGCGTCGGATCGCGGATGCTGTCGCTGCATGGGAATACCCTGCGGCAGCGGCACGGGCAGACTAGCGAAGCTCTTCCGGCGATCATTCATGGCGCAGGGCGACCACCGGATCGACGCGCAGCGCGCGGCGCGCGGGTATGGCCGACGCGAACAGGGCGACGAGGAACATGACGACGACGCTGGCCGCGAGCGCGATCGGGTCCGCAGCGGACGTTCCGTGCAGCACGCCTTGCAGCACGCGTCCGGCCGACAGGATCAGCGCGCAGCCGGCGATCGCACCGATCGCGACGATGCGAAGGGTTCGCGCCAGCGCAAGATGCAGGACGTCGCGTGCCTGCGCGCCGAGCGCCAGCCGCAAGCCGATTTCGGCGGAGCGCTGGCCGACTTCGAGAGCGACGATGCCGAACACGCCGACCGCCGACAGGGCGAGTGCCAGGAGCGCGAAGGCAGCGACGATGCCGGTGCCGAAACGCGCGCCGCCGCGTGCGGACTGTACTTCCTGATCCAGCGTGGAAACGTTGAACAGCGCCAGATCGGGCTGTGCGCGCCGGATTGCCGTGCGTAACGCCGGCAGCAGCGTCAGCGGATCGGCGTCGGTCTTGACGACGAGCGTGACGTCGCCGAACGGCGCCTGCGACAGCGGAGGGAATGCCGATGGCGCGGCTTCCTCGTTCGGCGACAGCGAGCGTACGTCGCCGACGACGCCGACGATTTCGCGCGGAACGTTCCAGAGCACGATCTGCTTGCCGATCGGATCCTCGCCCGGGAAATAACGTCGCGCCGTCGCATCGTTGATCAGCAGCACCGGTGCGGAGTCGGAGCGGTCCGTCGCGTTCAGGTCGCGGCCGCGCAGCAGCGGGATGCCCAGCGTGGAGAAATATCCGGGCGAA